>JBBRVF010000311.1:0-2538 GCA_038247145.1 Solirubrobacterales bacterium
AGGCAGTCTCGCGCGGGAAAGGCCGGTCCGGGTTTTCCCGATCGAGGGTGAGAACGAGGTAACGGTAGTCGCCCCGGGCGACCGCGTCGCGGAACTGCTCGCGGGAGTCGGTCTTGACGAAGCCGCCGTGGGGGCCGGGCACGCCGAGGTAGGCGACCTCGTTGCCCAGTTCGGTGCCGAACAGCGGGTACTGGCGGGTGGCGTTGGTGCCGATCGACTCGCCTTCGATCGCTCGCGCCCAGACGAAAGCCTCGGACAGCCCGGCGGTCGTGAAATCCGGGCTGGCGTAACGATTCTCGAAGTAGCGATCCTGAACTCCGTAGCCGAGGAGCAGGGCGAACGTCAGCGCCGAGCCGGTTGCGACCAGGGCTCCACGGCGCCTGCTTGCCCCGCCTTCGCGTCGGCGCAGCCAGGCAATGACGGCCACCGCGGTGAAGAGCGCGGCGGCAAGCAGCGCCGCGATCAGCTCCAGCGCATCCCACGATCTGCCGCCGAAGACGACAAAGGGCGTCACCAGCACGATTGTCGCCATGGTCAGCCGTCCGGCGAATGCCCCTCGGGGGCCGATCGCCGCGCCGAGCAGGCCGAGGCCGACCGCCAGGGCGGGCGCGAGGTAACGCAGGCCGGAGACGAAACCGGCGGGCGCGCCTTCCGGGCCCGAGGCCGAGGTCGGAGCGGCGATCCAGGCGAAGAGCAGTGCGAGCCCGACGAACGCCCCCGCCTTGAGTGCCCGGTCCGACCCCCTCCAGAGACTCAGTACGACTCCCGCCGCAGCCAGCCCGACCAGAAGGATCCAGCCCTCGCCGAAGCCCTCTGCCATACCAGGAAAGAACCAGTCACCGATCACACCGGGGTCGGTCAGGTAGCTGAGTACGGAAGCCTGGTCCCTGCCGCCGAGCTCCTGATTCGGGCCCGGAAGCGAAAGAGGCCCGAGCGAATCGACCCAGGGGAGCGGATTTCCGCTCTGAATCAGGTTGCGCAGATACCAGTAAGCGCCGCCGACGGCCAGACCGGCGAAGGCGATCCAGCCGTTGCGGCTGCGACTGCCTGAACCGGAAAGCCAGACCGCTACGACCGCCAGCGCAATTGCGGCCGGGATGAAGTTGATCTTGGTCCCAGCGGCGAGGCCGGCGGCGAGGGCCACCACGATGAGCGGCCCGGTTGCGAGCCGGCGGTCGCCCACTGATCCATTGACCAGTACCGCCAACCCGGCCAGTACGAAGAAGATCCCGACGATGTCGTTGCGGGCCTCCCCGGCCTGGTCGGCCATTGCCGCCGAGCCAAGCACCAGGGCGACTCCTGCGAGAGAGACCGGCGCGCCACTGTAGGGCCGTCCGATCGCCCAGGCCGCGACCAGGCAGCCGGCCAGCCAGCCGAGGTTGATCAGCGGCGAGAGCAGGTCGTTGCCGAAACCGAGGATGCCCAGCGAATGGACAAGCTCCGAGTTCTGCGGGTAGAACCAGCTGAGGAACTGAGGAGCGAGGAAATGAAGTGAGAAGGTGTCACCGGAGGCCGCGAATCCGGCAGCGAAGGGCCCGTGGTACCAGGTCGAGTCGAAGCCGGTCATGCCGGTGCCGAGTTTGTCCCAGACCTCGACCGCGAACAGGCCGACCACCAGCGAGGAAATCGCCAGCCCGACGGCGCCGAGCAGCCTGGAGGAAGGCGGGCAAGCGGCAGGAGGGCTGGAATCGTGCCTCGGTATGCGTTCCCCCCAGTGCCAGGCGGCTGCCGCCCCGGCCACCAGCAGCACCAGGTACAGCCAGCCGTGGAGCAGGCCGAAGCTGCCGAGCAGCAAAGCCGTCGTCGTGGCTGTGGCGACGGCGATCAATGCTGCCGCGATCCAGAGCGGCGGCCCCTGCCAGTCGGGTGCCAGTCGGCGGACCAGTGCCCCGGCGATCAGACCCAGCGCGCCGAGGCCGGCGACGACGGCCAGCGAGCCGAGGATGTAGTCGGCGAAGCCCACTACCGGCGTCGGGCCAGGGACAGAATCTGGTCGAGCTCGGGGATCCGCAACAGCCGGCTGCAGGCGAGGTAAGCGATGCCACCGAGTCCCAGGGCGACCGAGACCGCGATGATCTGCCCGAGCAGTTCCCTACCGAGGGCCTCGTCGAGCAGGTACCACGTCTCGTAGCTGACCCCGGCTAGCAGGACCGACCCGACCGCGACCCGGGCGGTGGTCGAGATGAAACGGGTCGCCTCGATGCCGCCGAGCCTCGAGCGCAGCAGGACGACCTGTGCGATGACCGAAGCCGTGGTGGCGATCGCCGTGGCGGCGACGATTCCCGCCACGCCGTAGGGCTTGTAGAGCAGGAACGAAGCGATTGCGGTCACCGCCAGGTTGGCCCCGGCAATGGCGGTTGGAATCCAGGGCTGCTGGAGGCCGAAGAAGGTTCGGCTGAGCAGCAGGAACATGCCGTTTGTCGGCAACGAGAACGCGAACCAGAACAGCGCCGAGGCGACCAGCGTCGTCTGTTCGGGACCGAACTCGCCGCGCTGGTAGACGATCCGGATCATCGGCTCCGACAGGACCAGGATCGC
>JBBRVF010000312.1:0-2537 GCA_038247145.1 Solirubrobacterales bacterium
CCGCAGGCGAACAGGCAGGCCCGGTCAAGCGGGGCCTCCGGGTTCACCTTGGCCAGGGCGATCTCCGGCATTACCGTGTACTCGGCGAAAGTCGACGTTCCCATGAAGTGCCGGATCGGCTCACCGTCGCGGGAGAGTCTCGTCGTCCCGTCAGGAAGGTGGCCTTTGCCCTGCTCCTCCCGGATCGCCAGGCAGAGGTTGGTCCGGGAGTCCTCGCAGTGGATGCATTTGCGGCACTGGGGCGAGAAGAGGGTGACGACATGGTCACCGGGGGAGAGTGAGCTGACGTCTTCGCCGACCGTCTCGACGATTCCTGCGCCCTCATGACCGAGCACTGCCGGGGCGTAGCCGGATGGATCGGCGCCGGAGGCGGTGTAGAGGTCGGTGTGGCAGACACCGCAGGCCTCAAGCCGGACGAGCACTTCGCCGGCCTTCGGCTCCTGGAGGTCGACCTCCTGAACGGAAAGGGGTTTGCCGAACTCCTCCAGAACCGCCGCTCTCATCTTCATTCGCCGATCCTAGTGCAGGCCGCGCGTCTTGTTCAGGCGGACCGGCGTCGCCGCTTGGCCTCATACATCGCGAGGTCAGCTTCGCGCAGCGCTTCCTGCGGCCCGGAGGTGCCGGCGTCGATTCCGGCGCTGCCCACGCTGGCCGAGCAGGCAAGATTTAGGCCTTCCGGATCGTAGGTCACCGTGTCGAAATGGTCCATCAGCTCGGTGGCCATCTGTCCGGCCCTCTCGGCGATGACGCCGTCGAGCAGCAGAACGAACTCGTCGCCGCCGATCCGTCCCGCCAGGTCGGTGGCGCGGATCTGGCCCCGCAGCTCCTGAGCGATGAATCTGAGTATGCCGTCGCCGGCTTCGTGTCCGTGTCGGTCGTTGACCTGCTTGAAGTCGTCGAAGTCCATGATGAGCAGCGAAGCCACCGTGCCCTCCCGCCGGCACTTGTCGAGCAGCAGGTCCAGGGCGCTTTCCAGCTGGCGCCGGTTCGCGAGCCCGGTCAGCGGATCCCGGCCGACCTCGCTCCTGAGGTCTACCTCCACCTGCTTACGCTCGGAGATGTTGGTGGTCTGCGCGATCACGTACAGGGGTTCCCCGGATTCATCACTTACCAGAGAGACGGCAAGAACCAGCCAGACGGTCTCCTCCGACTTGGTCGCGAATCGCTTTTCGAGGGAGTAGGACTGAAACTCCCCGGCAAGGGCGCGATTGACCAGATCAACCTGCTCCTTCATATCGTCGGGGTGGGTGATATCGGCGACCTTGAGTTCGGTCAGCTCCTCGGCCGGATAACCGGTCAGGTCGCTCATAGCCGGGTTGACCCTGAGGAAGCGTCCGTTCAGGGCGACAAGCGCCATTCCGTTGGGCGCGTTCAAGAAGGCGGTTTCAAAGAGAGTTCTCGCTTCTGCCAGGTCACGTTCGGCTGCCAGCCGGTCCGAGATGTCGACCCCGACCGTGACGATGCCGTACACGGAGCCGTCGGCACGTCGCAGCGGTGACCTTTCGGTAAGAAACGTTCCGACCGAGCCATTGGCCGCGGGCAACTTGCGCTCGACTCTCACTGTCTCGCCTCGCTCGAAGACGTCGGTGTCATCGCGGTGGAGTCGTTCGGCCAACTCGCGTTCGAAGAAGCCGGCGATCGGGTTGCCGATTGCGTCGCTGCGGCTGATCCCGGTGTACTTTTCGAAGAACCGGTTCAGATGCAGGACTTTGCGCTCACTGTCCTTGACCGAGACCAGGTGCTGGATGCTGTCGAGCACGTCCTCGAAGAACTGTCTCTCCTCAGCTACCTGGTTCTCGGCCTGCTTCAGCGCCGTGATGTCGGTGGCAAAACCGACGGCCGCCACCACCTTGCCGTTCTCGGCCACCGGTCTGACTTCGAACTGGTACCAGGTGCTGCCGTCGGCGGTGCGTATCTCGAGGTGGCTACTTTCGCCTGCGAAAGCTGCGCCGAGTGCGGGCTCCAGCAACTCGACCGGTTCGTCGGGAAGCAGTTCGGGAACGGTCTTGCCAACCATGGCATCCGGTTCGAAGCCGCGCATGGTGAGAGCCTCGCCAAGGGCCGCGATGACGCGGAAATCGCGATCTACGATCGCCACTGCCGATCCGGGCAGCAGGCCCAGCACCCGTTCAAGAAGGCCCCTTGTCGGTGCTCCCGGATCATCGGCTTCGACGCCCGCATCGTGCTCGGTCATGTAGGGAACTCTAGCGCTGAATCGGCCAAAAAAAGACGACCGGTGCGATCGCACCGGCCGACTTTCGAATCCGAACTCGCCGCACTACTTGATGAACAGCATCTCCGAGTACTTCGGCAGCGGCCAGAGGTCGTCGGTGACGATTCGCTCGAGCTTGTCGGCGACCACCCGCACCTCGTGCATTGCGGTCAGCTGCTCGTCGCGGGCGTAGATCGCCAGGTCGAGGCCTTCCTTTTCTATGCCGTCCGGGTACTGGTTGACCTCCTCGAGGGCCAGGGTCCTGTCGACCAGATCATCGAGCAGGGCTCGCGCCTCCTTCTCCAGGAAATCGGCGTCGGCGTCG
>JBBRVF010000313.1:0-2536 GCA_038247145.1 Solirubrobacterales bacterium
CGATTCGAGGAGCGCGAGGGTTGTTGAGGTCAAGTTCCCGGCGACCCTCGGCCTCTCGTACGTGACCGCCACCCCGGCCGAGATTCAGGGCGCGGTGGACAAGTTCCTCGGCTTCGAGGATGCGACGGGCCCGGTCGGAACCCTGGCCGAGGGCAGCGGGAAAAACCAGGCGAAGAAAATCTCGAAGAAGAAGGCGAAGAAGCAGAACGACCAGATCATCTCCGGTGTGCCGGGCAAGAACGACGACGAGCTGATCGACGCCTCTCAGGCCGGACTCGACCAGGCGATCTCGATCCTCGGCGACCGCAACAGCCGCAAGTTCGACATCTTCTATACGAAGCGCCTGCCCTCCGCCACCGCCTACTCCGACGGTAGCCGGGCCTACCACGTGCGGGACCTCGACAAGACCTCTCATGCGGCCTATCGAATGGTCATGTTCCTCGAGGCTCCCGACGGGCTTCACTATTTCGGGCTACAGGGAATCCGTGGCTGGGAGGATCCACCGATTCTCGAGGCTCCCCACGAAGAGATGAAGTTCGCCGGGCGCGAGTTCCGCGTCTATACGGAGGGCGATCGAATCCGTCTGATCGCGTGGTTCGATCGCGGCAATACCTACTGGATCTCCAACTCCCTGCTGCTCACCCTGACCAACAACCAGATGCTGGGGATGGCTCGCGCCACCCGGGCCTTCACGCCGAACTAGGGAGGGGTCTTTTCCGTGGGGGATTCAGAGAAGCCGGCGGTCGGCGTGATCGGCGTAGGCTGGGTCGGACTGGTGACTGCGGCCTGCTTCGCCGAGCTGGGTCACCGGGTGATCGCCCGCGACGTGGTGACGGAGAAAGTCGAGTCGCTGAGCCGTGGCGAAGTCACCATCCATGAGCCTGGGCTCGCTGATCTGATCCGGAGGAACCTCGAGCGGCTGACTTTCACCACCGACATGGACGAAGTCCTTCAGCGGGCGCGGCTGCTCTTTGTCTGCGTCGATACGCCGCCGACCTACTCCGGCGACGCCGACCTTTCCCGAGTCAATTCGGTGGTGCGGGATCTCGACGGGAACGGCGAACACGTGCTGATCATGAAGAGCACAGTCCCGGCCGGCACCGGGGAGAAGGTGCGACGCGAGCTTGCCGGGATGCCTTACGTCTCCTGTCCCGAATTCCTCAAGGAGGGAACTGCGGTCGAGGACTTCATGCAGCCCGACCGGGTCGTGATCGGGGCCGCGGCGGAAGACGAAGCTGCTGCGCTTGAGGTGGCAGCGCTCTACGAACCGCTCGGTGGCGAGGTCGTGAGGACCGACATCTCCAGCGCCGAGATGGTCAAGCTGGCGTCGAATGCCTACCTGGCTACGAGAATCTCCTTCATCAACGAGATCGCCAATGTTTGCGAGGAGGTCGGAGCGGATGTCGAAGAGGTGGCAAGGGGGATGGGCCTCGACGAGCGCATCGGTCCACAGTTCCTCAGGCCGGGCATCGGCTTCGGCGGCTCCTGCTTCCCCAAGGATGTCAGTTCGCTGAAGCTGCTCGCAGGCAACTCCGGCTACCACTTCCAGCTGCTCAATTCGGTGATCGAAGTGAACGAGCTGCAGAAGCGACGGGTCGTGAACAAGCTCAATCGCCACCTCGGTTCTCTGGTCGGGCAAAGGATCGCCCTTCTGGGGCTGGCCTTCAAGCCTCAGACCGACGACATGAGAGAGGCGTCGAGCCTGGTCTTGTCAGCTCGTTTACGCGGCGAAGGTGCAGAGGTTGTTGCCTATGACCCCGTGGCAATGGACAACGCAAGGGATCTCCTCCCCGGAGTTGAAATGATGGATTCGGCCCTGAAAGCTCTCGAAGACTCGGACGCGGCGGTGCTTGTCACCGAGTGGCCGGAGTTCCGTGAGATCGACTGGGCCGGGGCAGCGGAACGGATGAATCGGCCACTCGTAATTGACGGAAGAAATTTCCTTGATGCCGAACTTCTGAGGTCCGCCGGTTTCGTCTATGAAGGCATCGGCCGCCCGGGCGCCGGTATCGAAACGGAGTAGCAACTTTGCAGGCACTTGTTCTGGTCGGAGGGAAAGGCACCCGCCTTCAGCCCCTGACCGCCGATATCCCGAAACCGATCCTCACGCTGGTCGATCGCCCCTTTCTCGGGTACATGATCGAGTGGCTGGCCTCGCACGGCGTTGACGAAGTCGTACTCGCCTGCGGCTTCCTTCCCGACCAGCTGCAGGAGGTACTCGGCGACGGATCCGACGGTGGCCCCCGGCTGCGCTACCTGGTCGAACCGGAGCCTCTCGGCACTGCCGGAGCGATCAAGTTCGCGGCACCGTACCTCGATGAGCGTTTTTTCGCACTCAACGGGGATGTGTTGAGCGACCTCGACCTGACCGCCCTCTGGCAGTCCCACGAGCGGCGGGGGGCCCGGCTCAGCCTCGGCCTCTATCCCGTGGACGACCCCAGCAACTACGGACTGGTCGAGCTTGACGGTGACGGCTCGGTTCTCGACTTTCACGAAAAGCCGGACCCGGACCACTCCGGCCCCGGCCTGATCAGCG
>JBBRVF010000314.1:0-2528 GCA_038247145.1 Solirubrobacterales bacterium
AGGTAAAGCTCGACCTCGACCCCAAACTCACCGCGATTGTCGGCCCCAACGGCGCCGGTAAGACCAACCTCGTCGAAGCTGCCTATTTCGGGCTCACCGGCCGTTCATTCCGGACCGCCGACCGACGGGACCTGATTCCTTTCGGAACCACCTGGGCGCGTTCGCGGGTGAAGGTTGAGTCCTCGGAAGGAGTGGCTCACGAATTCATGTCGTCGATCAGTCGCGATCAAGGGAACAGGTTCAATCTCGACGGCGCTGCAATCGAGAGGGCGGCGGCGATCGAGCATCGTCCCATGGTCACGGTCTTCTCGCCCGACCGGCTCGAGATTGTCAAAGGGCCGCCGGCAACCCGCCGGGCACACCTCGACGCGTGGATTGCCGCCCGCTGGCCACGCAGGGCCGGCGTGCGCACGGCCTTCGGCAAAGCACTGGCCCAGCGCAACGCTCTGATCGCATCGATCGCCGCGGGCAGAGCCGACCGCTCCCAGCTGGGCACCTGGAATCGCCAGGTTGCCGAAACCGGCTTCGAACTTACTCTGGCCCGGTCAGAGGCAGTGCTCGAACTGGCCGGCCCCTACGAGCGGGCCAGCTTCGAACTCGGCCTGCGGGGAAGCAACACACTTTCTTATCGACCAGGTTCCAGCGGTGATGTGGAGGAACTGGAAGCCGGTCTGGCGCAACGACTGGAGGTTGATCTGAGGCTGGGCAGGACCGGCTGGGGCCCTCACCACGATGAGCTACGGCTGGAGTTGGATGGGAGGCAGCTGAGAAGGTTCGGATCTCAAGGCCAGCAACGCCTGGGCCTGCTTTCGCTGTTTTTCGCCGAGCGCGACGCCCTGTTGGCGGGAGGGTCCACACCACCGTTGATGCTGCTCGACGACGTCATGAGCGAGCTGGATGGCGAACGGCGCAACCTGTTGGTAGACCGCCTGCTCGAGGGGGGCCAGAGTGTGATCACCGCGGCCGAAAGCGACCTGGTCCCTGACCGACCGGATCTGCGCCCGGTCCACATACTCGACCTCACCGATCGAGAGGACGAGCCAACAGCGGAGTCGCGGGCCTCCACCGTTGCCGAGGCCGGAGGTGGACCTGCCGGTCTGAACCCCGCGGCCGGGTCCGGGGGCGCCGGGCGGGATGGTGACCATGAGAGATAGGCGCGGCCGCAGCCCGCGGCCGGTACCGGTCAGCAGAGCGCTCGGCGAG
Source organism: Solirubrobacterales bacterium (assembly GCA_038247145.1). Lineage (GTDB taxonomy): Bacteria > Actinomycetota > Thermoleophilia > Solirubrobacterales > 70-9 > 67-14. Next base: position 1,204 of record JBBRVF010000314.1, read on the forward strand.
CTGAAGCGGCGGATCGCCCCGGAGACCCCCCTTGCCGAGGCCCAGGCCGCATGGCCCGGGGCCGTCGGTGAGCGCATCGCCGGTGTGACCGAGGTTGTCGAAGAGGTGGACGGGACCCTCTACGTGGAGTGCCGCGGAGCAGTCTGGGGCCAGGAGTTGGCGATGATGGAACCGCGGCTGCGTGAGATTCTGGGGTCTGCGATGGAGGGTCCGGCACCCCGGGAAATCAGATTTCGCGCCGTTAACTGACCGGAATTGCAACGATTCACTGAACCAGATCACAAAACATGCTTATTTGCAGGGCTTTTTTGTCCGGGGCGGAGGTTTCGATCCGATCGGGACTGGTATTATGGGAAATGAGAAATGGTTTTCCACAGCTCTTTCCGATTGGGGGGATCTGAGCTGCTCGAGGCCATCCACCTGCATTTGAAAGGCATTAGTTGGCTGACAATACGAGCAGCAGTGACGCGTCTTACGGCGCAAAGGACATCACGGTCCTCGAGGGCCTCGAAGCCGTGCGCAAGCGGCCAGGTATGTACATCGGCTCGACCGGTCCCCGCGGGCTCCATCACCTGGTCTACGAAGTAGTCGACAACTCGGTCGACGAGGCGCTTGCCGGTCACTGCGACGAAGTGACCGTAACGATTCAGCCCGACAACAGCTGCACCGTGTGCGACGACGGTCGTGGCATTCCGGTTGACACGATGGAGAAGGAGCAGCGGCCGGCTGCCGAGGTGGTTCTGACCGTGCTCCACGCCGGTGGCAAGTTCGGTGACGGAGGCGGCTACAAGGTTTCCGGTGGGCTTCATGGCGTAGGCGTGTCGGTGGTCAACGCGCTTTCCCAGAAACTCCACCTGCGGATCCGCCGCGACGGTTTCGTCTGGGACCAGGATTACGAACGCGGTACCCCTCAGGGCCCGCTGGTCCAGGGTGAGTCGACCAGTGAGACCGGGACCGAGATCACTTTCCTCCCCGACGATGAGATTTTCGAGGTGGTCGGCTACGACTTCAACACCCTGGTCGACCGACTGCGCGAGACCGCCTTCTTGACGAGGGGACTCAAGATTGGTATCGACGACCGCCGTGCCGACGGAGACAAGATCTCCTTCCAGTACGACGGTGGCATCGAAGATTTCGTGCGTTACCTCAACCAGAACAAGGAGGCGATGCACGAGAAGGTCGTCTACTTCGAAGGCAATGAAGACGAAGGTGCGGTCGAGGTGGCGATGCAATGGAACGGCTCCTATCAGGAATCGATCTTCAGCTTCGCCAACAACATCAACACCCACGAGGGCGGAACCCACATGTCCGGCTTCCGCTCCGCG
>JBBRVF010000315.1:0-2523 GCA_038247145.1 Solirubrobacterales bacterium
GAACAGGATGATGGAGAAGATGGCGAACAGTCCGAGGCGCAGTTTCATGGGTCTATGGAATCAGGCTGTGGCACCCCCGTCATCGGTGAAACTACGTAACCGCAATAGATTTGGGTGATGACCGAGACCAGTCCGCAGGGCAGCTGCCCCTATCTCTGGCCTGACGCCAAGTACCTGAAGGTCAGGGACGGAGCTTACGCCTACTCGAAGGCGCTGATGGTCGCTTTTCCAGTTCACGACACTGGCCGGCGGGAAGCGATCGGGATTGAGGTTGCCGAATCTGAGACCGAGGCCGGCTGGGCGGCCTTCCTCCGGGAGCTTCGGGCCCGGGGCCTTGTCGGTGTTCGCCTGGTGGCCTGGGGCGCGGGCTAGGGTTGCCCTGCCTCCGCCAATCGCTTGATTTCAAGAAGCATCTTTCTCTCCATTACGAAATGAGGTATCTCCATCAGGACAGCGTAGGAGACGGCGGGGAAGCCCCTCTTAATCCGGCCGCGGACGATCAGCCGACTGCGGTCTGGGCCCTGGTCCTGGACGACGAAATTTCCCCAGTTCTTCATGCCGAGAACCTTGCCCGGTTCGAAGACTGAAACCTCGAGGCCGGTGGCGGGGTGGAGCCTGATCAGGTTTCCGACCTGCTGTTCCTGCCATTCGGGATGGATTCGGTCGGCGTTTTCCATTTCGCAGCCAGCAAGGTTCTCCAGCCACGTGTAGCTGTAGAAGCCACCTCGTTCCTGACCGATCTGGGCGATCCAGGGCCAGACCTCTTCTGCTGGAGCATCGATGTCGACGGCGTGCTGGATCTGCGTGCCCGAAACCTCGAGAACCCCGTCCCCGGGCAGGGGAATTTCATCCTCACCCGGCCTCGAGCCCCAGTGCAGGTGCCAGGGCCTGACGAACTTGAAATAGAGCGCGGTCAGCAGCACCGCCGCGGTCGCCAAAGGACCAGGCACACGGGCGCGTGCTATCGACTTCAGGAACATGAAGTTCCCGGCCAAGGCCGAACCAAGCAGCACCAACGGTCCTCCGAGGACTACTGAAAACGACTTCGCAGCTTTCACGTCGCAAGCCTATGCCTCGACGGCAGGGGTTTCATCCGTAGTTGACCCCGGTGTTCCCTCCAGGGGCCAGCTGACCAGCGTCTCGATCTGGCTGAATCGTTTGTGACGATTCCGTACTGAGTTGACTGGTCCCGTTGAATCGGTTTCGGAGGGGCTGCTTTCCTTCGGCCGCGTTCCTGCCCCATAGTTTTGAACGTGTTGAGCAGCACCGTCGTTCCGACGTCAAGCGGTCCGTTGATCAGCATGCTCTTCTCATGGCGCCCAAGTTCAAGCCGCGCCAGGCAAGTCGCCCCGATCAGGATAGTTGTGGGCTCCTCGGGGGAGCGAGTCCGACGTTGCGAAAGAGACGCGAGCCTCGATCCCTGACTTCCCTCGCCCACGGAGACACGGGCCGGAGCGGTTTCACTCCGCGGGCACGCCGTAGATAGTCGTAAAGGGCTCGCGTGTCCGGGTGCCGTCGCGGTCGACGACTACCCGGTCTACGGTGATGTCGAAGCCGCCTTGGCCGTCGTCCGAACGGGATTGGGTCTCCGCCTTTACCCGGCGACCGCCATTGCCCCCGTAGATGCTTACGGTGAGCGAAGTGCCGGAGGCCGATGAGCGCACCACGACCGGGGCTTTGGTGTCGTTGGTCCAGAGCAGGTCGATCGTGCCGAAGTTGAGCGTCGCTTCTCGACCGGGCGGATAGCGAGTGATGTAGAAGCTGTGCGGGGTGTGAGCGTCTATTTGCAGGCCAGCGAAGTAGGCGGCGTTGTAAGCGGTGGTCGAGAACTGGGAAACACCGCCGCCGACCGTATCGATCAGTTTGTTTCCTTCACCGATGGTGGGGGCGGGCTTGTATCCGTTCGCTCTGGTCCGTTCGCCGGCGACCCCGTTCAGTGAGAATTGCTCGCCGGGGCCGATCACGGTCCCGTCAACCGTCTCGGCCATCCGTTGGATATTCGTCACCCGCGGCTCGCAGCAGCTGTAGCTGGTGGTGAAGGTGCCGAGCAGCGACGTTGCGTTCTTCGCCACGGGGGTGGTCACGTTCGGCTCTACCGGCTCGGTCGGGAATCGCACCCGGTGACTGCCGTTGCGCACCGCGCTGGTCGTGGCTTCAACCGCCCGGTCCTGACGGATCCGGCGCCCGTCGCGGGCCGGCCTGACGGTCGCAGCGTCGGGCTTCGGGTTCCAAGTGAGGTCACCCTGCTCGCTCAGCGTCACCGGCGGCTGGGAGGGCGTATCGAGGCTGGCATCCCGCGCCTGCCGGTCCCGGCGCTCGGCGAAGCCCGAGACGAGCGAATCGACCTTGCCTGCATCTGTTCCGAGCCGGATGCCGGGGTCGGGATCTCCACCGTTCGATTCGATCGCGAGCACGCCTGCCAACTGTCGCGGGGAAAACGCGGCGCCGCCACCGGCGGTACGAATACGGAGGGGCTTTCGCAGATAGCGCTCGGCCTCGCGGGCAACGGACTCCACCTCTGCC
>JBBRVF010000316.1:0-2520 GCA_038247145.1 Solirubrobacterales bacterium
ATGCGATCCGCCAGCTGCACGCGACCAACAACTTCCCCGAGTTCACCGGCCGGCTCTGCCCGGCACCCTGCGAGGCGGCCTGCGTACTGGAGATCCGCGAGAACGAATCGGTGACGATCAAGCAGATCGAACAGAACATCATCGACCGCGCCTGGAAGGAGGGCTGGGTCAAGCCCGAGCCCCCGCGTCGCGAGACAGGCCACCGCATCGCCGTGGTCGGATCCGGCCCGGCCGGCATGGCGGCAGCCCAGCAGCTACGCCGTACCGGCCACCGGGTGACCCTGTTCGAACGCGACGAAGCCGCGGGCGGCCTGGTTCGCTTCGGAGTGCCGGACTTCAAGATCGAAAAGACCGTGGTCGAGCGCCGCGTCCAGCAGATGGTCGATGAGGGTGTCGAGATCAGGTGCGGCGTAGACGTCGGCGTGGACATCACCGTCGAAGAGCTGAAGCAGGACTTCGATGCGGTCGTCCTGGCGACCGGCTCAAGGGTGCCCCGGGACCTGCCGGTGCCGGGTCGTGAACTCGACGGGGTGCACTTCGCAATGGACTACCTCTACATCCGCAACCGCTGGGTGGCCGGGGTGGCCGGACCCGAACCGATGGCACCCGCCCCGAAACTGGCGGCCATATCGGCCAAGGGCAAGAAGGTCGTGGTGATCGGCGGTGGCGATACGGGCGCCGACTGCGTCGCCAATTCGATCCGCGAGGGCGCCAGCCAGGTGGTCCAGCTGGAACTGCTTCCGGAGCCACCGGAGTCGCGGCCCGACGACCGCACCCCGTGGCCGCTCTGGCCCCAGAAGTACCGCCTTTCCTACGCCATGGAGGAGGCCAGGGAGATCGAGCGCGGCGAACAGGACTTTTCGGTGACCACCACCCATCTCTCCGGCGAAGACGGCCGGGTGACCACCCTCCATGCGGCCCAGGCCGATGACGCGCCTCCCTTTGGTCCGGTGGAAGGCACGGGGTTCGAAATCGAGGCCGATCTGGTCCTCCTGGCGATGGGCTTCCTCCATCCGGAGCAGGAGTTGCTCGACGGCATCGGCTGCGACAAGGATGGACGCGGAAACGTGAAAGCAGGCACCTACTCGACCTCGGTCCCGGGCGTGTTCGCCGCCGGCGACGCCCGCCGGGGCCAGTCGTTGATCGTCTGGGCGATCAACGAAGGACGGCAGTGCGCCCGCATGGTCGACCGCTTCCTCGGCGATCTGCCGTCACCGGTGGTCCGCACCGGAAACGTTGTGCCCGCCGACGACGGGCCCGAGGGACCTCCGCTTCACGTTTCACCCGGTCTGGGACCGGACCCCGGCGTTTCCGCCGGACGCGCTCAGGAAACCTGAGTCGGCCGGTCCGCCGAGGGCCAGAACCCGTTGAGAACTAGGACTCGCCCGGTGTCGCCCCGGCTTCGTCGCCGCGTTGCTTCGACCGGCGGGTCAGCAGGTATACGCCGAACAGCGCGCTGACGATCGAGCCGGTGAAGATGCCTATCTTCGAGTACTCGAGAAGCTGCCCGGCTTCGAAGGACAGCTCGGCAATAAAGAGCGAGACGGTGAAGCCGATTCCGCCAAGGGCCGCGACTCCCCAGACATGAGAAGACAGGACCCCGTCGGGCAGCTTGCCCCAGCCGAGCCGCTGGGCGATCGCGACGCCCGCGCCGATACCGAGAACCTTGCCGACAACCAGCCCGACCGCGACACCCCAGAAAATCATGCTGGCGGTGGCGTCGGCGAGGATCGGGCCGGAGATCACGATGCCGGCGTTGGCCAGGGCGAAGATCGGCACGATAAGGAGCGAGGTGTAGGGGTGGAGGCGGTGCTCGAGGTCTTCGATCACGTGGCGGCCCTTGATCGGATGGGCGGGGGTCATCAGCCCGAGGATCACGCCGGCGATGGTCGCGTGCACCCCGGAAGAGAGGAATGCGATCCAGACCACGATGCCGACCAGGACATAGGGAAAGATCCGGCTCACATCGACGCGCTGCAGCAGCCAGACGGCCAGGATGGCGGCCGCGCCGACTGCCAGCCAGATCATGCTGATGTCTTTCGAGTAGAAGACGGCGATTATCAGGATGGCGATCACGTCGTCGATGATCGCGACGCTGAGCAGCAGCAGTCTGACGCCGGACGGAATCCGCTTGCCGAGCAGGGCCAGCACCGCTACGGCGAAGGCGATGTCGGTCGCCATCGGGATCGCCCAGCCGTCGGCACCCTCTCCACCGGCATTCAGTGAGATGAAGATCAGACCGGGGAGGATGACGCCACCGATCGCGGCGATCAGCGGCAGCGTCGCCTTGCCGCGATCGTTCAGCTCGCCAACCACAAGTTCACGTTTGATTTCGAGCCCGACTACGAAGAAGAACAGCACCATCAGACCGTCATTGACCCAGTACTGGAGGTCCTCGGTGATCGATACGTCACCGAAGCCGATGGTCAGCTCGGTTTCCCAGAAGGATTGGTATGTCTCGCCGAAAGGGGCGTTGGCCCAGACCATGGCGGCGATCGCGGCGACCAGCAGCACGGCTCC
>JBBRVF010000317.1:0-2519 GCA_038247145.1 Solirubrobacterales bacterium
GCTCGGCCTTCGAGGCCGAGGCTCTCGTCCCAGACGATTTCCACGCTATCGACGTGCTGGGCGTTCAGCACCGGTTCGAGGACGCGGTTGGCGAACCTCAGCCCGACGATGTTCAGCACCGTGGATACGCCGAGGAAATGGTCTACGCGGTGGATTCGTTCCTCCGGGACGATCCCGGTCAGCAGCCGGTTGAGCGATTCGGCGCTGGCTTCGTCGGTGCCGAACGGCTTCTCCATGACCAGCCGTGTGCCCTCTGGCAGATCGATTCCGGCCAGGGCCTCGCAGGCCCTGGCCGAGACCGAAGGCGGCAGGGCGAAGTAGATGATCGGCTGCCCTTCACATTCCCCGAGCAGGCGATGGAGATCAGACTCGACGGTCACGTCAGCGGCCGAATAAGTCGCGCTCTCGGCCACGCTCCGGGCCTCTGCGCCGTTCGCACCGGCAGTCGCGAAGGAGTTCGAGACACGGCTCCGCCAGTCGCTTTCGGCCAGGTCGTCGCTGCCGCTGCCGGCAAGGAGGAGGTCCGAGGCTTCGCCGGCCTCGAGCAGCGATCCGAGCCCGGGGAGAAGCAGCCTCGCGGTGAGGTCTCCGCTGGCGCCGAGGATCAGCAGCGTCTGGGAGGCTTCGGCCTTCGGGGATCCTGCGTCGCTCACCGATCCGACTCTAACACCGCGCCTGCCCGCCGACCGGCTCTCAGGAAAGCCGCGCGCCCCAGGTCGTTCGGACCGAGTCGCCCGACTCGAGGCGTATCAATCCGTCGCCGCTGTTGAATGCGTCGGGGGCGCAGGTCATCGGCTCGGTACCCAGCCCGCGGCGGGCCCGGTCGCGGGCAAGGGTGTCGCCGGTGTAAGTCTCGACGAACGGGTAGCTCTCATCCACCCAGATCTCTGCCGTGGCGCCGTCGGGCCCGGTCAAGGAGGTCCACGCCCGGCCGTGCTCGTCGCGGTCGAGGTCGGTGAAAGCGACGTCGATCCCGGTTTCGCCGATCCGGCGCGGTTCCAGAAAGTCGAATGCGGTGCCTTCGACCGGTTCGCTTCCGCTGGGGAGCTGGCGCTCGGAATCGGTGAGCACACGGGTGCGGCCGGCAAGGCGCAGTTCGCAGTCGTCGATCAGCCCGTCGCCGGGCGAAAGGTAGGGGTGCTGCCCGTGTCCGAAAGGGCAGACCCGGGCTCCGACGTTCTCTGCCGTAGTGTTCACTGTCAGCCCGCCATCGCCGAGCTCGTAGGTCACTCGTACCGCGAGGCTGAACGGGTAGCCGGAAAGGGGGAAGAGATCGGCCGCCATGGTCACGCGGTCCGACTCGTGCTCCACAGCTCGCCAGGGCCTCCAACGAAGGAAGCCGTGGATCGCGTTGTTCTTCTCGGGCTCGGTCAAAGCGACCTGGAAGTCCTCGCCGTCGAAGGAGTAGCGGCCGTCGGCCAGCCGGTTCGGCCAGGGGATAAGGGGCGCACCGTGGGCGCCATCGCAGATCGCATCGACCGGATATGGCTCCAGAACTTCCCGCCCGGCGACCTCGTACTCGCGGATCCCGCCGCCGACCTCGACGACCGTCGCCCGCTGGTCGCCGTGTTTGATCTCGAACTGCTCACCGGAAGGATTCACCATGGCCCGATGCTACCCGGCCCGTGACGGGCGCAAGCGTAGACTAAAAACCCGCCCCGGACGTGGGAACTGTCTACGCTTGGCCGTTGCTACCCGCGAGCGGGGGATCAGCGTTCGGGAATCGCCGAGGCGGCCGGAGAACCGCTGTCGGGGCTTTGCTCGACCGGGGCGTCCTCCGGGTCTTCGTCCGGCGGATTGGCGCTGCGGTCGGAGAGGGCGATGACTTCGTCGTCGGAGGGGCCGTCCTTGGGGATGAAGCCCGACCTCATGCCGAAGTAGACGGCCTGGGGGTGATGGCTGATTATTGCCACGGTGGACTGCTCGGGCATCACCGCGAAACCGTCGGAGAGGTACATGTCGATCCGGTTCAGATCAAGCAGCTCCCAGACCTTGCTGTGCTCGGACTGCTCGGGGCAGGCCGGGTATCCCCATGAGTAGCGGCGGCCCTGGGCCGGACCGATGCCGAGCTCGCTGCGGACCTCCTGGTGGAGCCACTCGGCCAGTCCTTCGGCGGACTGGACGCCGAGGCCGTGGGTGAAGAGCTGTTCGGCGAACTCACCATCGGCCTCGAGCTTGTCCATCAGGTCAGTGACTTCGGAGCCGACGGTCACCCCCTGGAGGGCGACCACGTCACGGATGCCGTCCTCGCCGAGCGGCCGGTAGAAGTCGGCCAGGCAGATCCGGTCGTGCTTCGGCTGGCGGGGGAAAACGAGGCGGTTGATCTCGCGATCCTGGTCTTCGGGGTCGAAGATCACCAGCTCGGTGCCATCCGCGTTGCAGGGGAAGTAGCCGAGCCGGGCCCGGGGGTTCAGATAGTCCTGCTCGGCCCACATCCGCTCGAGCTTCGGCGCGAAGCCCTCGTCGCCGTCGTGGCCCTCGACAATTCGCCGCCAATCCTCGCCCTTGTTGCCTCGCCC
>JBBRVF010000318.1:0-2507 GCA_038247145.1 Solirubrobacterales bacterium
GTCGAAGTGGCCGAAGAGGCCGAGGTCGAGGCAGTCGAAGAGGCCGAGGTAGAAGAGGCTGTCGAAGAGGCCGAGGTAGAAGAGGCCGCCGAAGAAGCTGTCGAAGAGGCCGCAGTCGAAGAAGCCGTCGAGGAGGCTGAGACTGAAGCCGTCGAAGAAGCCGAGGAGATCACGGCCGATGCCGCCGAAGGGGACGAGCAGTCCTAACTATCGGACTGACCGGCGGCGTAGCCGCCGGCAAGTCTGCGGCGCTCGAAGCCTTCGGGCGCCTTGGTGCGGCCACGATCTCGTCCGACCGGATCGTTCACGATCTTCTCGATCGCGAGCCGATGCTCTCTGCGCTGAAGCAGCGCTGGGGGGATTCGATCGAGTCCGGCGGCGTGGTTGACAGGTCGGCCGTCGGCGAGCGGGTTTTCAACGACCCGGCCGAACTCGCCTGGCTGGAAGGCCAGGTCCACCCGCTGGTCCAGAGCGAGATCGCAGACTGGTTCGCGACCCTCCCCGAGGACTGTCCGGCCGCCGTGGTCGAGGTACCGCTGCTCTTTGAAGGGGAGATGGCCGACCGCTTCGATCTGACCGTCGCCGTCGTGGCCGACGAAGGTCTGCGCCTTGAGCGGGCCGCGTCGAGGGGACAGGTCGGCCTCGAAGGCCGGGAAGCCAGGCAGCTCCCCCAGGCCGAGAAAGCCTCGCGGGCCGACCGCGTGATCGAGAACGACGGCACCGAGGCCGACCTCGAGGCACGGCTTCGTTCCCTGCTGATCGAGCAGGGCGCGGACCTGCCGACCGACCGACGCCTTTAGCCTTTGCTGGGTCAATGGCTTCGTCAAGGACCTCAGCCCAGCGAAGGAGAAGGAACCCGGCCAAGGTCGGCCGGGCCGTCATCGTGCTGGCCGGACTCGTCGTGTCGGCTGTGATCGCGATCGTTTTCCTCTCCGACTTCTTCGAGAAAGGGATTCAGGAGATCACGCTGCCGCTGCGGCACGAGAACATCATCCGCCAGCAGGCAGAAGAGAAGAGTGTGGACGCGGCCCTCATCGCCGCGGTCATCTACTCGGAGTCCCGGTTCGTCGACCAGACCTCCTCCGCAGACGCCCGCGGGCTTATGCAGATCACTCCGGAGACCGCGCAAGACATCGAGAGGCTCAGCGGAGGAACCTCATTCGAACTCACGGATCTGAGCGATCCCGACATCAACATCCGCTACGGAACCTTCTACCTGGCGCATCTGCTCGACATCTACGACGGTGACCTGGTCGCCGCACTCGCCGCATACAACGCCGGCCCGGGCAATGCCCAGGCATGGGGAGGCTCCGACATGACGCTTGACGACATCACTTTCCCCGAGACCAGGGCGTATGTGAAGGATGTGCTCGAGAAGCAGCGCGAGTACCGCCATCTGTACGAGACGGAGCTGGGATATTGAACCGGGTGAGGACCTTCGCCCTGGCCGGTGCGGTCGGCCTGGTGCTGGCCGACTCCTCGATCGTCGTGCTGGCTCTGCCGGAGATCTTCCGGGAGTTTGAAACCTCGATCTCCGGGGTTTCCTGGGTCCTGATCATCTTCAACCTGGTTCTGGCACTGCTGGCAGTCCCCGGGGCCTGGGCGGCCCGCCAGTACGGACCCGGCCGTTCAGCGGCAATCGGCCTGGCCGTCTTCGCCGGAGGCAGCCTGGCCTGCGGCCTGGCGACCGGGCTGGGTCCGCTGCTCACCGGTCGTGCCGTTCAGGCCGCCGGAGGCGCAATCGCGGTCACGGCGGCGCTCGAGCTGCTGATCTCTGCCACCGGAAGCGAGCGCCGGGGCATCGCCACCTGGGTCGGCGCCGGCGCGGTCGGTGCCGCTGTCGGGCCCGGTCTCGGCGGCCTGCTGACCGAGCTGGTCTCCTGGCAGTCGATCTTCCTGATCCAGGTTCCGGTGGCGATCGTCGCTGCCGTTCCGCTGCGCGATGCGATCGTCGAAGAGACGAGGGAGTGGCGCATCCCCGACGCCGCTGGTGGTCGCGGCGACCACCCGCACCTGCCGGCGAACATCGCCCTGGCGCTGGTCTCGGCAGCGATCGCCGCGACGCTCTTCCTGGTCGTACTGCTGCTGATCGAGGGCTGGCGCCTGAGTCCGATCGAAGCGGCCGCAGTGGTGACCGTATTGCCGCTGGCAGCGCTGGCGGGAGCGCGATTCGGCCGGGAAATACCTTCAGAGCGGATGCGGGCGGCGGCCGGTGCGATTTTCCTGGCGGGCGGCCTGGCCGGCCTGGCGCTGTTGCCCCGGGCCGAGGTCGCCTACGTGATTCCCCCACAGATCCTGGCCGGAATCGGCCTGGCCCTGGTTCTCTCGGCCCTGACCGAGGCAGCGGTCAGCGGCCGCTCGGCCGCCGGCATCCACGGCGGCTGGACGATCGCCGCACGACACGCCGGTGTTGTTGTCGGACTGCTGATCCTGACCCCGATCTTCACCGCCCAGCTGGATACGGAGCGGGTCAACGCGCTTGACGCGAGCACGGCGATCCTGCTCGA
>JBBRVF010000319.1:0-2505 GCA_038247145.1 Solirubrobacterales bacterium
CATCAAGTGGTTCCGCGAGCAGTACGGCGTGACCGTGCTCGACTACTACGGCCTCAGCGAGTCCTATCCGCTGGTCGGCAACTTCCCTTTTATGCAAGTCCGGGAAGGTTCGATGGGCAAGCCAATGCCGGGCTGGGACGTGCAGATCCTGGATGCCAACCAGAATCCGTTGGGTCCGGGCGAGCGGGGAGAGATCTGTATGAGGGCGAGAAGCAACCCTCACTACCCGCTGCGCTACTGGGAGAACCCCGAGGCAACGGTGGCCGACTTCGACGGCGAGTGGTTCCACACCAGGGACGCGGCCGAGGTAGACGAAGACGGCTACTTCTGGTTCGCCGGCCGCGCCGACGACGTGATCATCTCGGCCGGCTACCGGATCGGGCCTTTCGAAGTCGAGTCCGCCTGCATCGAGCATCCGGCAGTCCACGAAGCGGCCGCGGTCGCCGCCCCGGATCCGACCGGGATAAAAGGCGAGATCGTCAAGGCATTTATCGTGCTCAACGAAGGCTACGAACCGAGCGACGAACTCGCGGCCGACATCAAGGGCTCGGTTCGGGGCTCGCTGAGCGCCTACGCCTACCCGCGCGAAATCGAGTTCGCCGACGACCTTCCCAAGACCCTGACAGGCAAGATCCGCCGGATCGAACTTCGCCAACGCTGAGCGGCTAGTCGGAGAGGAACCAGCCGATCAGCAGTCCCGAAATCAGCCCGAGCGCGAAAGCCGCGCCGCTCATCACCACCGGTCTGCGGTTGCTTTCGGATACGTCCTCGGTGGTGATGCCGCCGGTCGGACCGCTGCCGACATCGCCTCCGGAGCCCGTGCCGCTGCCGGTCGCGCTCGCGCTCGGCAACGCAGTCCCTTCGCCATTGGCGGCCTTCTTCTCGTCCTTCTTTTCATTCTTCGTGTCTTCTGCCATCGTCTGAAACCTTCCTGAAGTATGTGGTTGCCCAGGATCTTCCTGCCCGGTTCTGCCAAGGATGAAACCACCGCGACTCAAGCAGAGCTCACGATAGGTCGGGCAGTGCGACCGGATCAAGTTGAGGCCCGGACCGGGTCGCCCGAGGCTTGCCCGTCCGGCATTTTTCACAGCTGTAGCCGCCAAGCGGATAGTGTCGATTCAGTTCCAGTGAATCGTCCAGAAATGGGAGACTGAATGACGCCTCGTGCGCTGCGCCTTCTGTCCCTGCTGATTGTCCTTGCGACAGCCCCGTGGTCATTCGCCTGCGGCGGCGGCCCGCCACTGTTGTCGTCACTTCGGTGAACGAAAAGGGCGAGCTCCATGTTGACGAGGAATGGGAAAAGGCCGTGGGCGCTCCGTACTGACCCCTCCGGCCAGAAACACCGATCGACCGGGAAACGGGCCGGCAACCGCTAGCATCAGTCGCAAGGTCGGCCTCCGGTCGGCTCCGCTTGCGAGAGGAAGAGCTTGAGTCAGAGGGAGCACGCAGGTCACGGAAACACCCGCCGCGGTCGCCGGGCACTGCTCGGCATCGCGCTTGTCGCAGCTATGCATTTCACTTTCCTCGCGACGGCCGAGGCAGGCATAAGCGAGAGCGAAACGCTTCCGGACGGAACCGAGCGCACTACTTACACCGTCGGACCGCTCAACGTGACATCCGGCCAGAACCGAATTGAGTACAAGCCGATCACCGGCTCCGAGAAGCCGTCGGTCGATGGCTGGATCACGCGGATCGTGCCGAACCTGGTCGAGGCCGACGGCTCGATCCCGAAGTCCAGCCGGGTCATGTTCCATCACGGTGTCTGGATCAATCAGTCCGCCCCGGCTGGATCTCAGCTTTTCTTCGCCACCGGCGAGGAGAAGACCAATATCGAGCTGCCCGACGGCTACGGACTCCCTTACCGGGCCTCGGACAACTGGATCCTCAACCACATGATCCACAACCTGGTCCCGGATCCGATGACCCTGTATGTCACATATACAGTCGACTTCATCCCGGCGAGCTCACCGGCCGCCGCCGGCATCGTGCCAGTCAAGCCGATCTGGATGGATGTCGAGAGCGGCAACTATCCGGTTTTCGACGTTCTCAGGGATTCGGGCGGCAAGGACGGCGAGTTCACCTACCCGCAGGATGCCGTCAACCCGTATCCGGGCAGCTGGAAGAAGAACGAGAAAACGATCACCGAAGACGGGGTCCTGGTGGCGACCACCGGCCACGTGCATACGGGCGGCCTCTCGACCAACCTCTACCTGAAGCGGAACGGCGCTTCGTACGCCGGGCCGGAATGCGCGGCACCAAAGCGCTTCGCCTCGAAGCTGCGCCGCCTCAAGTCGAAGAAAAAGCGGCTCAACCGCAAGCTCAGATTCCGGTCGAAGAACCGCGGCACGAAAGGCAGCAGCAAGAAGGACAGGCTGAAGCGCCTTTCGAAGGCAAACTCCAAACAGCTCAGGAAAGTCCGCCGCAAGGCAGAGACGAGCAGTCAGAAGTACCGGGCCTGCCGCGACACCCAGCCTTCGGTAAGCGGAGACCGGGTCCATCTGTTCA
>JBBRVF010000320.1:0-2499 GCA_038247145.1 Solirubrobacterales bacterium
GGAGCGGATCGGGGGGGTGCTCGCCTTCGCCGAGCTCGAGGACTTCATCGACATGCAGTTGAAGAACTACTCGACCGGGATGCAGGTGCGCCTCGCCTTCTCGGTGATGCTGCAGGCCGACACGGACATCCTGCTGATCGACGAGGTCCTTGCGGTCGGCGACGCGGCTTTCCAGCAGAAGTGCGCCGACTCTTTCAGGGAGATGCGCGACTCGGGGCGCACAGTGATCCTGGTCACCCACGACATGCGCGCGGTGAATGAGTTCTGCGACAAGGCCATGCTGCTTCATGACGGACGGATCGATGCGATCGGCGATCCGCATGAGGTCGGGGGAAAGTACCTCAGCCTAAACTTCGACTTGGCCGCTGACGAGTACGGGGTGCAGCGGGTAAGGACCCGAGAGGAAACTGCGGCTGCCTCAGAGGTCATCCTCAGAGACCTCTGGTTGGAGAGTTCCGACGGCTCGCGGATCAGGAATGTCGCTCAGGGAGACGAGATTCGACTGCACGCGACCATCGAGGCGCGACGGGCGATCTTTGGGCCGACTGTCGGATTCGGGGTCAGCGACGCAAACGGGATCCATGTCTTCGGCATCAATGGCGGCTCGGAGTGGATTGAGGGAAGTCCCGAACGGCTTGCCCCCGGCGATCGGATGGAATTTAGAGCGAAGGTCGTCAACCGCCTGGCCACGGGTCGTTACAACATCAGCTGCTGGATCGGCCGGAACAAGACCCCGTCGAATGTGGCCATGCACAGCGAGCGAGCCCTTGACTTCCTGGTCTTCGGTCAGAAGGCGGTCTCGGGAATGGTCGATATGGATGACCAGGTCAGCATCGACATCGAACACTCGAGCGGCATCGCCGATGAGCGCAGTTCCTGAAGCACAGCCTCTTCACGAGATCCATGGACCGTCAGCGATCGGCGGTGGCAGGCGGCGCTTCTTCGAGCTGCTCTGGCTGGTCTCCCTGAACGAGTTCAAAAAGACCTACTTCGGCACCGTCCTGGGGTACTTCTGGTCGCTGATTCGCCCGCTGCTCCTCTTCGGGGTGCTGCTGCTGGTGTTCACCAAGATCTTCAGGCTGGGAAGCGGCGTCCCCAACTACCCGGTGCTGCTGCTGCTCAACATCGTCCTCTTCGCTCTGGTGCAGGAGGCGACCGGCGGCGCGGTCACCTCGATCGTCGGCAACGAGGGGATCCTTCGCAAAACCCAGTTCCCCCGCCTGGTGATCCCGCTCTCGATCGTCCTCACCGCGCTTTTCAATCTCGGCCTCAACCTGATCGCGGTGTTCGCCTTCATCTTCATCTACGGGGCCGAGCCGCTGTGGACCTGGGTCCTGCTACCGGTCCTGATTCTGCCGCTGGCCGGCCTGACCGTCGCATTGGCGATGCTCCTCTCGGCCCTGTACGTGCGATTCCGTGACGTGGCGATCATCTGGTCGGTCGCCCTCACCGTCCTCTTCTACGGCACCCCGATCCTCTATCCGATCGAGGTTGTGCCGAGCGGACTCCGCACGGTCGAACTGTTCAACCCGCTGACCCCGATCTTCACCCAGGCACGCAAGTGGATCATCGACCCCGACGCGCCGAGTGCGCTTTCGGCGGCCGGCAGCGTGCCGCGGCTGATGATCTCGATCTTCGTCTTCACGGTCATCTGCTTCCTAGGGGTCTGGGTCTTCAGGCGCGAGGCGCCGAGGATCGCGGAAGCGCTGTGAGTCCGGAGCGCAAGCCGACCCTGGTCGCCGGCGCTGGCGGCTTCATTGGCGGCCACCTCACCGCCAGCCTGCTGGAGTCGGGCCGGGCCGTGCGGGCGGTGGACTGCAAGCCGATGGACCAGTGGTTCCAGCTCCACGAGGCCGCCGAGAACCTCGTTCTCGACCTCGCACTGAAGGAGTCGGCTGAGCAGGCCTGCCAGGGGTGCGGGGACCTGTACAACCTGGCGGCCGACATGGGCGGCATGGGCTTCATCGAGGGCAACAAGGCGCAGTGCATGATCTCCGTGCTGATCAACACCCACCTGCTGGGCGCGGCCCGCGAGGCCGGCATCGACCGCTACCTCTACTCCTCTTCGGCCTGCGTCTACGCAGCCGGGCACCAGAGGACCCCGGACGTGACCGCGCTGCGCGAGGAGGATGCCTACCCGGCTCAGCCCGAGGACGGCTACGGCTGGGAGAAGCTGTTCAGCGAGCGCATGTGCCGTCACTTCATGGAGGACTTCGGGCTCGAGACGAGGGTCGCCCGCTACCACAACGTCTACGGGCCGCTCGGCTCCTGGACCGGAGGGCGCGAGAAGGCCCCGGCGGCGATTTGCCGCAAGGTCGCCGAGGCAGTGGCCTCCGGCGGCGGCGAGATCGAGATCTGGGGCGACGGTAAGCAGACCCGCAGCTTCATGTACATCGACGACTGCGTGCGTGGGACGCGCGAGATCCTCGAGGGGCCGCGGATCGAGCCGATCAACCTCGGGAGCGCCGACCTGGTGACGATCGACCAGCTGGTCGATCA
>JBBRVF010000321.1:0-2494 GCA_038247145.1 Solirubrobacterales bacterium
CAGGGACGGCGGGAACGGTGCGAGGCTGCCTCGATTACGTGCGCCGTGAGGGCCGCTCGACCCGGGTCGTGGCAGTCGACGCCCGCGGGAGCGTCCTGTTCGGCGGTGAGCGCGGAGAGCGGCTGCTGCCCGGCATGGGGGCCGGCCGTCGTTCAGGGATCGTCGAGACGACTACCCCGGACGAGGTCGTCACGGTCGATGAGCTCGAGTGCGTGGTTGGATGCAGGCGGCTCGCGTTGCGGGAAGGCATCCTCGCCGGTGCGTCTTCGGGCGGAGTGCTCGCGGCGCTGGACCGTCTCTCGGGGTCGATCGATCGCGATGCCTGCTGCGCGGTCATCCTCGCCGACGGCGGCCAGGCTTACCTCGACAGCGTCTACGACGACGACTGGGTGGACCGGACCTTTGGCTGCGGACCGGACCGTCTCGCCGATCTGATCAGGGACTCAAAGTGAGTGCGACAAGAGTCGCAATCGTCGGCTTCGGTCCGAGGGGAGCAGGCGCGCTCGAAAGGCTGATCGCTCACGGCGCGACCGGCTCGGGGGCGCTGGAGGTCACGATCTTCGAGCCTCATCCGGATCACGGCGCCGGACCGGCCTACGCCCACGACCAACCGGAATTTCTGCTGATGAACTTCCCGGCCTCCAAGGTCGACGTGTCCTGGCGGAACGGGTCCGGACCACCTTCGAACCTCGAGCAGGGTTCTTTCGCCCAGTGGCAGGGGCTCGACCCGGATTTTGCCGACCGGTGGTACCCGCCTCGCGCGTTCGTCGGCCGCTACCTCTCCGACGTCGCCCGGACCCTGCTCCGATCAGCGCCCTTTCCGATCGAGCTACTGCCCGAACGGGTCGAGCGGATCGAACGGACGGGCGAATGCTGGTCCCTGGAGTCACCTTCAGGAATTCTTGACTTCGACGAGGTCCTGCTCGCGGTCGGACATGCGCGGCCGGACGATCCGGGCCCCGGCGCCTCCCGGGTCGGCCCGACCGAGCGGGTCGGAATCCGCGGCTTCGGCCTCACGGCGATCGACCTCATTCTCGGGCTCACCGAAGGCCGGGGCGGCCGGTTCGAGCAAGACGGCCGCCGGGAACTGACCTATGTGCCATCCGGGCGTGAGCCCGCGCAGATCATCCCCGGCAGCCGAAGCGGTCGGCCGATGCTGGTCAAGCCGGAATCCGATCGCAGTCCCGCTCCGCCAGAGCCGGTGGTCGAAGCGGTCGCGCAAGGAGGCCGGCGCATCCGCGGACTGGGCCCCGACGCCGGGATCGGCGGGCTGATGGCCACTATCGCTTCGCTTTGCGGCGAGCTGCTCCAGCTAGAGCGGGCCTGCGTCGAGGCGAGCGAGTGGCTGTCGTCTGCCTGCGAGGGGCGACTCGGCTCCGAAGACGACCCTGTCGAGGCAATCGGACGATCGCTTCGGATCGACCGCGGTGAGCGTTGGCCAGACCTCCCTTGGGCGCTCGGCCTGGCCTGGCGCGAGTTGTACCCGGCGATTGTCGAGCGCTTCTCTCACGGCGGCTTGAGGGCATCGGACCGAGCCGCGTTCCTTTTGCTCGCCTCCGAAGTCGAGCGCCTCGCCTTTGGACCCCCGCCGGTCAACGCCGCGAAGCTACTGGCTCTGGTTGATGCCGGAATCCTCGACCTGTCGCTGGGCCGGAGCGCAGACTCGGTTCATATCGACATCGAGATCGACTCGGTGACCGCTCCACCCGGTCTGCACGAAACCCAGGCACCGTTAAAGGGGCTGAGGTCCGCCGGCTTCGTGCGGGTGGCGGCGGGCGCTCGCGGGATCGAAGTCACGCGAGAGGCGCGCTGCGTCGGTGCCGCCGGAAGCGTCACCCCGGGCCTGGCCGCCTGCGGCCGGCTGACCGAAGACTGGCTGATCGGTAACGACACGCTGAACCGGAGCCTCCACCCCGAAGTCGACCGCTGGGCGGCTACCCTCTGTGCCGCGAAGTCGCCCCTGGCCCCGGTGGGGGCACCGTCGTGAGCCTGGCTACGACCGCCACCGAAGAGTTGCGCGCCCGCTGCAGTGGTGAGTTGCCATTGGACGGCCGTCTCGAACCGTGGCAGATCGATCTGATGTCGCAGCCCGAACCGCTTCTGGAGTTGGTGGGCGATGGCGAGAGTCCGGTGACCGTGATCGATCCGGGCCCGATGGCAGCAAACGCCCGAGAGCTGACCGACGCGGCTGCGCGCGCCGGTGTCCAACTGCGGATCTTCTTCGCCCGAAAGGCCAATAAGTGCCTTTCGCTGGTCGATCAGGCTCGCGGGCTCGGCCTCGGCATCGACGTGGCGAGCTTCACGGAACTCGAAGAGGCTTCCGCCCGCGGGGTACAAGGCGAAGACCTCGTCGTAACCGGCGCGGTCAAGCCGCGGTCGCTGCTTGAGCTCTGCGTCGACCGCCGAGCCACGGTGGTGCTCGACAACCGTGACGAGGCCGACCTGCTGGGCACGATCGCCGCGGAGCGGGGCACGGCGGTCCGGGTCGCGCTGC
>JBBRVF010000322.1:0-2490 GCA_038247145.1 Solirubrobacterales bacterium
AAACCGGAGACGCCCTCGCGGAGGATCGCTCCTCCCGGGTTATGTAGGATTGCGGCCATGGTCATGCCGGTAACACTCTTCATCGCCGCCGCCTTCGCGGTCCTCTCCTGGTCGCAGGGCCAGGGCGGTCCGGTCGCCGGCCTCGTCTTCTTCGGCATCATCGCGGTGGGCTTCACGATCAACGCGCTGCTTCCGCTGGTCGAGAAGGTCAGGCCGCACCTGCCGTCACGATCCAAGTCCTGATGCGGTGAAGATCGGCGTACTGACAGGTGGGGGCGACTGCCCCGGTCTCAATGCCGTGATCCGTGCGGTCGTCCGCCGCGGTACAGCCGACTGGGACAACGAGTTCGTCGGCTACCGCGACGGCTGGAAAGGCCCGCTCGAGAACTTCACCAAGCCGCTCGGAATCGAGCAGGTCCGGGGCATCCTGCCGCGCGGCGGGACCATACTCGGCTCTTCCCGCACCAACCCGGTCAAGGTCGACGGCGGCATCGAGAAGATCGTCGCCAATATGGAGAAAGTCGGCGTCGACGGACTGATTGCGATCGGTGGCGAAGACACTCTTGGAGTGGCCAGGTCCCTCCACGACGCCGGCGTCAACGTGATCGGCGTGCCGAAGACGATCGACAACGACCTCGGCGCGACCGACTACACCTTCGGCTTCGATACCGCGGTCAACATCGCCATGGAGGCAATCGACCGTCTCCACACCACCGCCGAGAGCCACCATCGCGTCCTGATCGTCGAAGTCATGGGACGCCACGCCGGCTGGATTGCCTTCCACTCAGGCCTTGCCGGTGGTGCCAATGTGATCCTGATCCCGGAGCAGGACTTCGACCTCGACAGGGTCTGCGGATACATCGAGAAGCGCTTCGAGGCCCAGTACGCGCCGATCATCGTTGTTGCCGAAGGGGCCAAGCCGATCGGTGGCTTTCCTGACGATGGCGAGTCCAGCACCGACGCCTTCGGCCACGCCCGTCTCGGGGGTGTAGCTCACTGGCTCGAGGGCCAGATCGAAGCGAAGACCGGCGAGGAAGCGCGAGCCACCGTTCTCGGCCATGTCCAGCGCGGCGGTACGCCGACCGCCTTTGACCGCGTACTGGCAACCAGGTTCGGCCTGCATGCCATCGAAGCCGCAAACGAAGGCAACTGGGGCAAGATGACCGCACTGCGCTCGACCGAAATCGATCTGGTCGACCTCGCCGATGCGGTCGCCGTGCTCAAGACCGTTCCACCGGAGCTCTACGAAGAAGCCGAAGTCTTCTTCGGCTGAAAGCCCTTGGGCGCCGCCCGTCCCTGCCGCTCAGGCCAAAGCGATGACGATCGCCGCGATGCTGGCGATCAACGTTCCGGCCAGACCCAGCAGACCGAGGATGAGAGTGCGCTGCAGCGCGTCGAACCAGTCGTCCACCCGGGCGAAGCCGAGCTGCATCTCGCCACGAAGTCCGTCGGTTCTTTCGTCGGCCCGGGCGAAGCCGAGCTGCATCTCGCCACGAAGTTCGTCGGTTCTTTCGTCCACCCGGGCGAAGCCGAGCTGCATCTCGCCACGAAGTTCGTCGGTTCTTTCGTCGGCCTTGGCGAAGCCTGCTTTCATCTCGGATCTCAGGTCGCGGATCTTTTCGTCTGCCCGCAGGAAGCCGGCACGAGTCTCGTCGCGCAGGTCGTCGATTGCGCGATCGGTCCGGGCGAAGCCTTCCCTGACCGTCGTATTCAAGTCGTCCAGGCGTTCGTCTGACCACTTGGTGCGCTGAGTCTCGCTTGCCATTAAACGAGCGTACTCGGCTCGGATCACAGGTCAAGGCGATTGTGTGACGCAATACGGCGCCGGGCGCAACGATTCTGTGACGTCGCTCAGCGCAGCAGATTGGCCAAGGCGCCGGCCAGGTCCGGCTGCTTGAACTCGTAACCGCTGTCGGTCGCCAGCCGGGGGTAGACCCGCTGGCCTTCGCGCAGCACGCTGCCGAACTCGGACCCGCGCAGGACGTCGAGGGCGAATCCGGGGATCGGCATGAATGCCGGCCGACTGACCGCCTTGCCCAGTCGTTTGGCGAACTCCTTGTTGGTCACCGCATTCGGGGCGGTGGCGTTGATCGGACCGACCGCTGCTTCGTTCTCGAGGGCCCAGAGCAGGATCCCGACCTCGTCGTCGCGGTGGATCCAGGACATGTACTGCCTGCCGCTGGCGATCGGACCGCCGACTCCCAGCTTGAAGGGGGTCAGCAGCTCGCCGAGCAGGCCGCCGGTGGCATCGAGCACGTGGCCGGTGCGGATCTTGGCTACCCGGGTGCCTTCCACGGCGACAGTGTCGGCGGCTGCTTCCCATTCGACCACCACGCCGGCGAGGAAGTCGTCTCCGGGCCCGGCCTCTTCGTAGAGCAACTCGTCGCCGCGGTCGCCGTAGTAGCCGATCGCCGAGCCCGTGAGTAAGACGGCCGGAGGGTTGTCGCTGCTGTTGATGGCCTGCGCCATGTTCTTGGTCGACTTGACCCG
>JBBRVF010000323.1:0-2479 GCA_038247145.1 Solirubrobacterales bacterium
AATTTTCTGCCGATATTCCCTTAAAAATAGCATTACATCCGCATAAAACAAATCCTCCATCACCCTTGCAGCCTTCTACCACTCTTCTTACTTCGGCTAAGAAGCCAAGAAGCCCGTCCCCAGGCAGTTCATGGGCATCTGGTCGGGAAGCTGCGAAAACCTGACCTTCGAAACCTCGGGCGAGGATCAGGTCGCGATGCTGGAAGCCAGCGTCGAGCGCAGCTTCATCGGATCGGCCGACCTGCTCTCGGCCGGCACCCGGGACCGCCAGGGCATCGGCTCACCGCGCTGAACCGCGCCTAAGAAACAGGCGCGCCGTCCGGCTGGACCGCGAGCCAGAGGGCGCCGAATTCAGCGACGTTGTGGCAGAGGACCACACCCGGCGGGTCATCGACGTAGTAGTAGAGCGGCCTGCCGTTGTAGGTAACCTGGGTGCTGCCGTCCCGGCGCTCGGTGGTTCCGAGCATCTCGGCCTGTGCGCCACCGTCTGCTCGCGGATCGCCGTCCGTCAGCACCGGGGGCCAGGCCACGGCACAGTCGCCGTAGCACTCGCTCTCGGAGGTCTTCTCCTTGTCGAAGTAGTAGATCGCCCCTTGGTCGCCATCGAAGAGAACATCGCCGAACTGCGAATCGCCGGTCGTGATCGTCGTACCGGTGGCCGCCTGGGCCCCTCCGCCGCTTTCCCCTCCGGCCTGGCCGTTGTCGGCCGTGGCATCGTCGGCCTGGACGGACTCGGCGGCCGGCGCAGCCTGCCCGGTCGCCTGCGGCGGCTCCTCGTCCCCACCGCAGGCGGAGAAGACGAGAGCGATCGCGACGAGCGGTGCCGCGAGCAGAGCTGAACCCAAGATCCCCGGCCGTTGCGCCGGGATCTCCATCAGTCGGCGATCTGGCCGTCGGGCTGGATCACGGCCCAGTTGGCCCCGTACTGGATCACGTTGTGGCAGAAGACCTGGCCGGGCAGCTCGTCGTAGTAGTAATAGAGCGGCTTGCCGTTGTAGGTGACCTGCCTGGCCCCGCCCCGGCGCTTGGTCGTGCCGAGCAGTTTCTGCTCGACCCCGCCGATCGCCTTCGGCTTGCCCTGCTTCTTGCCTTTGGTCAGAACCGGAGGCCAGCCTTCGGCGCAGCCGCCGTAACACTCGCTCTTTTTCGACTTCTCCTTCTCGAAGATGTAGATCGCCTGGTCGTTCTTGGCGAAGAGCATCTTTCCGTAGGCGGAGTTGCCCGACTTGATCCGGATGTTCTTCTTCGCCTTGAAGCGCTTGTCAACCGAGACCGAAGCGGTATCGGATGAGGGTGAGGGTGAGGCGGAGATAGGCGAAGCCGCGACGCCTGCGACCAGCAGGGACGCTGAAATTGCGGCGAGCGCGAGCCGCTTCACTGATTGACTCCGGCGGACTCGGGAACAGCGAAAGGCATCATCATCGGGCAAGTTTTACAGAAGGCATTAACCGAGCTTAAAGATCGCCCGGCGGCCGTCAGGATCCCGGCTCGACTACCCGGACAGCGCCTCGCATCAGCGGATGGATACGGCAGTAAAAAGTGTGGGTTCCGACCGGCATGTTCTTCGGGGTAGACCAGGTGTCCCGGTTCACCGTCGGTGCCGGCCCCAGACCTAGCTGACCGGAGTCGAACTGGAACTCGCCGTCCGGGATCGGGTACGAGATGCCGGTTGACTTGTTGCAGGGGGACTTGCAGGAGGTCAGCGAATGCCAGGTCTGGCTGGACTGGTCTGCGGCGGAGAGCTTGAAGGTGAGCTGATCGCCCTGTTCGACGACCGGCGGACGGCCGAGCGCACCCGGGATGCGAAAGTCGCCGGCCTCGTAGGTGTAGCCACCGATCATCAGCGGCTCCGACTGGGGCAGTCCGTCAGGAAGCTTCCGGGGGTCGGACCCGACCTCGGGACCCTCCCCGCCGTGGTCGTTGTTCTCTTCGAAGTGGCCGTGGTTGAGCACTCCCCGGTAGCTGACCTTCTTCTCGTAGGGGTTCCTGCCACCAACGTCGGCATCGGCCATGTAAACGACGTTGATGCCCATCGACTCGTACCAGGAGGCGATCTTTGTCTCGTAGGTCGTCTGCAGTTCGAGCGTATCGCCGGCCTTCACCTCGACCCTCCAGCCGGGCTTTGTTCCGACCATCGCCACGTCCCAGCTGACCGGGGCGCGGTTGCCGAAGTAGTTGGCCTGCGAGGTGAACAGTTCGACCCGGTTGCCCCTGACCGAAGGCTGCTTCGAGCGACAGTTGCGGATCCGCTTCTGCTTCTTCCTGAAGGCCCGCTTGCGCTGCTTGCTCCACTTCTTCTTCTGCGCCCGCTTCATCTTCTTGACCTTTTTGCACTTCGGGCCGGCGTACTTTGCGCCGTCCCGGTTCAGGTACAGCTCCGTGGAGAGGCCACCGGTGTGAACGTGGCCGATTGTCTGTACCAGCACTCCGTCCCGGTCCACCGTCCACTCGTTTTCCTTCGGCCCGCTGCCATAGGGGT
>JBBRVF010000324.1:0-2472 GCA_038247145.1 Solirubrobacterales bacterium
GATCTTTCCCTGAAGCTGGAACTGCCACGGCCTGGTGGTCGGTTTCGGCTTCCAGATGCCGCCGCCGGAGACGGTTGCCGGCTGGCTGGACGGGTCGGCTCCGGATGCCGTCGGTGACGAAGAACCGGCGTCGGAGGCACCGGGATCGGCTCCGCAGGCGATCAGGACGAAGACTGAAGCCGAGAGGGCAAGGGCTGCGAATCGCTTGAAAGCTGGAGATAGTGAGTTCATGGCAGCGAAGCTAGTTGCTCCGGAGGCGAACGGGGGCGGTTTCAGGAGCATCCTTCATCTAAACCTCATGTTCGCACCGCAGGGCTCGCTTAACCTTGACGGACCTTGCGAGTACTCGTGATCGAAGATGAGCCCGGCCTGCGTGCGGGCGTGAGCGCCGCGCTCAGGGCGACCGGCTTTGCGACCGACGCGGCCGGGGACCTGGCCGGGGGGAAGAAGCTGCTCGCAAGCCACCGCTACGACTGCGTGGTCTGCGACCGCATGCTTCCCGACGGCGACGGACTGGCCATCCTCACCGCCCGCGAGGCTCTGGCCGACCCTCCGCCCGTCCTGATGCTGACCGCTCGCGACGCGATTCGAGATCGGGTTGACGGAATCGAACGTGGGGCCGACGACTATGTGGTCAAGCCGTTTGCGATGAGTGAGCTGCTGGCCCGCATCCGCATGCTCTGTCGTCGTGGCGGTGCCGGCGGGCCGGCGGTCACGGTAATCGGTGACCTCGAGATCGATCCGGCCCGACGCGAGGTGCGCCGCGATCGGGTGACCCTGTCGCTGACCACGAAGGAGTTCTCGGTGATCGAGCTGCTGGCGAGCCGGGCCGGGCAGACCGTCTCTCGAGACGAGATAACCGAGCACTGCTGGGACCGGCTGACAGTGCCGATGTCGAATGCGGTGGATGTGGTGATCTCCCAGCTGCGCAGGAAGCTCGGCGAGCCGAGCCCGATCCGGACCGTGCGCGGGGCCGGCTGGATGCTGGAGGAGGTATGAGCCAGAGCGACCGGGTCGAAGTCCGGCTGCGGCGGCTGCGGATCAACCTGACCGTGATCTTCACTGCGGCCCTGGCCCTGGGCCTGATCGTGCTGGCGCTGATCGCCATCGAAACCGACTCGCGGTCACGAAGCGATGCGAGGGAAGCGGTGATGTCGGAGCGGATCGAGGCTTCGAGCAGGCTGATCTACTACTCGAACGACGGAAAACTGAGGCTGGACGGGCTCCGGGACGACGACGCCACGATCGGCTCCCCCGAGGTGAGGGCGTACCTGGACACGCCCACCGGGTTCCGTCAGGTTTTCCGCGGGCAGGGACCCCACCTGCCGCTGACCGCAGAGTCGGTCGACGAAGCGTCGGCCGCCGCCCTCAGAAGCCAGTCGGGTTCGAGCCTGACTACAAACGACCGCGACGGCGACGAAGTGACCCTGCTCGCGACTCCCTTCTACAGCGACCTGACCGGCCAGCCGGCGGGAACCGTGCTGTCGGCGAGTCCGACCAGCCCGCCCGACGACTCCCGCCGCAACCTGGTGCTGGCGATGATCATCGGCTGCGGCGGGCTGCTGGTGATGGCGGCGGCCACCGGCTGGGTCCTCGCCGGCCGCAGCCTGCGCCCGGCCGCCCGGGGGCTGGCCCAGCAGGAGGAGCTTCTCGCCGACGCGGCCCATGAGCTCAGAAACCCGATCGCCTCGATCCAGTCGGCGCTCGAGGCCGCGGAGCTCGCACCCGCCTCTCGCGAGCAGGCGATCCGAACTGCGCTGGTTTCGACGAGAAGCGCAGGTCAAACCGTAGACACGCTGCTGCGCCGTGCCCGGGTCGAATCCGGCGCCGAATCGATCCGGCGCGTCCGGCTGAGGCTGGACCAGCTCGTCGCCGACGTGATCGACGAGCTGCCCGACGGAGCCGGAATCGAGAGGAGCGGCGGTCCGGTCGTCGTTGATGGCGACCCGGTCCTGATCCGGGTCGCGGTGCGGAACCTGCTCGACAACTCGATCCGCCACGGCCACATGCCCGACGAGGCTCCGGCCGTGGAAGTAACGATCGATCAGGACGGCTTCGTGGTCGCCGACCGCGGCCCGGGGCCGACCGGGGCCGGCGACGGCTTTCACCGCTTCCGTCAGGGCAACCCGGGCGGTTCCGGCCTCGGACTCTCGATCGCGGCCTGGGTCGCCGAAGCCCACGGAGGTTCACTCAGCCTCCTGCCCCGCGACGGCGGCGGCACCACGGCGCGGCTGAGCTTCGAACCGCCTGTATGAAACACACCGGTGGTCCGAGAGGGTCTGCTGCGCCCGGCTCACTCGAGCTCCTCCAAGCCGGTGATCGAACGCCGGGGGAGCCGCGTCAGCCGAGCTCGGAGAAGCCGGGCGGGGCTTTGCTGGTCCCGGCGGCGGCGAGGCGCTTCTTGTGGGTGCGGATCTCCGAAAGCATTCGTTCGAGGCGCGGCTCGGAAGAGCGGTCGATGTGGACCATCGC
>JBBRVF010000325.1:0-2471 GCA_038247145.1 Solirubrobacterales bacterium
GATCGCCGCCAGCCAGTCCTCGGTGGTGGCTTCGACCGGATCAATTCCGTCGGCCTCCATTACCAGCGGCACGGTGGCGCGCATCTCGCTCAGCATCGTGACCTTGCCGTTGTACTTCGGGTCGTACAGGTCGTTGATCGACTCGACGTCCGGGGCCAGGTCCGAGCGGACTACCAGGCCGGTCATACCGGTCTGCCAGGGCATGCTGAAGTCGCGGTTCGGATCGAACGCGGGGCTCTGCAGACTCGGGATCAGGTTGTCCTGGGCCACCGTCAGCTTGTCCTTGTCGAAGTTCTGGATGTATCCGAGCTGGTACATCTTGTCGGCCATCCAGTCGGTGACGACGACGATGCTGCGGCCGCCGGAATCGCCCTGGCTGAGCAGCGGCTGGACCTTGCCGAAGAACTCGTTGTTGTCGTTGACGTCCTCCGTGTAGGTGGTGCTGGTGCCGGTCTTCTTGTCGAACTGGGAGATCGTCTTCTTGTCGATGTAGAGCGGCCAGTTGGAGATCTGCAGGTTGCCGGTGGGATCACCGCCGGTGGCCGTGGTGACGTTGTCGTTGTTGCTACCTTCGTCGAGGCCGCCCCCGCCGCCGCAGGCGACCAGTGCCACGGAGGCGACCAGTGCCAGTGCTGCCAGCAGCAGGATCTTAATTGAGTTGTTGGACTTGGCGTAGGTCACGATGTTTCTCCTTCATTCGATTGTTCGTTTATCTCTTCGACCGCGCCGGCGTTCGGATCGCCGCTATCGGGCGACTCGGTCACCAGGTGCATGTGCTCGGGCTCCCAGCTCACATGCACGCGCGAGCCGCCGCCAGGTAGATGCTGGCGCTCGGCTTCGCTCGCGTTCGGGACAAGGACGGTCAGGTTCACGTCGCCGGCGACCCGGATCGACATCTGGGTCGAGGTACCGAGAAAGAGCGAGGATTCGACAACACCTTCGATGCTGGGCCGGTCAGACGACGCGCCATCGCTGGAAACCTTGAGTTTCTCCGGCCGCACGACCGCGAAACAGTGCTCGCCGGATGAGAACCTGGCGGCGTCGGGGCTCGAGACCTTCGGACCGTTGTCGAGCTTGACCTCGGTGCCACCGGTGGCCACCGCGGGCATCAGGTTGGAGACGCCGATGAAGCCGGCGACGAAGGTTGTCGAAGGACGCTCGTATACGTCCTCGGGGCCGGCGCACTGTTCGATCCGACCCTGGTTCATGACCGCGATCCGGTCGGACATCGTCAGCGCTTCTTCCTGGTCATGAGTGACGTAGACGAAGGTGATGCCGACGTCGCGCTGGATGTTCTTCAGCTCGACCTGGAGCGCCTTGCGCAGTTTCAGGTCGAGCGCACCGAGCGGCTCGTCGAGCAGCAGGACCTTTGGCAGGTTGACCAGGGCCCTGGCGAGTGCGACCCGCTGCTGCTGGCCGCCGGAAAGCTGGGCCGGTTTGCGCTTGGCCTCGCCGCCGAGGCCGACCCGCTCGAGTTCGTCGGCGACTCGCTTCTTGACGTCGGACTTGCTGACCTTCTTGCGCTTGAGACCGAAGGCGACGTTCTCCTCCAGGGTCATGTGGGGGAAGAGGGCATAACTCTGGAAAACGGTGTTGGTCGGCCGCTTGTAAGGCGGCTCGCCGGCCACGTCGACGCCGTCGATCTTCACTTTGCCTTCGGTCGGCTGCTCGAAGCCGGCGATCATCCGCAGAGTGGTCGTCTTGCCGCAGCCGCTCGGGCCGAGCATGGTGAAGAACTCACCGTTGGCGATCTCGAGGTCCATGTTGTCGACCGCCTTGAAGCCGCCGAACTTCTTGGTCACTCCTTCGAGCTTGACGCTCCCGGTCGCCCCGGCTTCGCCTTTGAGGGAGGGGTCGCCCTCCTCCTCGGCTGCGGATTCTGCCGTGTTATCCATCAATCAGTCTCTCCTCACGGTGTACGGGTCGGCGGACTCCCCCACGGAATCTTCGCTGACTCCAACTACGGAACCGTATGCGAATTGTGCCATTAAGTGCAAATCGGGCTATTCGAGGATGGTTGGGTCGGCGACCTCGCGGCGACGTTTGAAGAACGGTTCGCGCTGGTGCGTCCTCCATGCGAAAAGCAGCACTACTCCCAAAACGAGGAAGCCCACCCCGATGATCGCCGGAGGTGCCCAGCCCAGCCAGGACTGCCCCGTATAGGAGTTCGCAGGGTCTGACCAGTCAATCAGCGACTTGACGAACAGGTAGATCAGGATCAAGGCGAGGGCGATGACCAGCCCGTCGGTAAAGGTGATCGCATCCTTTTTCAGGTGGGCCTGAGAACCCGCCTCGACGCCTGGCGCTCGCATCTTCGATTCCACTCGACTCCCCTCGGATTTCCAGTCTGCGGGGTGACGGGCAGGGGCAGACCAACCCGAGGAATTCGGGTTCACGCATTCTGATGCCTGTACGGGCTTTCCGGCTCTGCAGACTGCCGTGCCGATCTCGCGACGGACAGGGCGGCGCCA
>JBBRVF010000326.1:0-2467 GCA_038247145.1 Solirubrobacterales bacterium
AGGGCGCTCCGTGGGTCAAGCCGATAACTGTGCTCGACACCTACTTGCGCTTCTACCAGCTCGGCACCATGGCCGGCCTCGGTGCTGCGGTGGACGGGACGGCGAACGTTTCGCCCCCGATGACCCCGGCGGCCGTGCTCAAGGCCGAAGCAGCGGCCGACTCGGTCACCGCCGAAGACCTCAAAGCGGTTGACGACCTGCGTCCGGACATCGGCTCGAATGCGGTAGGACTCGGCAGCGAAGCGACTTCAACCGGCAAGGGCCTGCTCTACGGCAACCCTCACTTCCCGTGGTCCGGCTCGGAGCGCTTTTTCCAGGCCCAGATGACCCTGCCCGGAAAGATGAACGTCAGCGGCGCCAGCCTGCTGGGGGCGCCGGTCGTTCTGATCGGCCACACCCGGAACCTGGCCTGGAGCCACACGGTTTCGACCGCCCGTCGCTTCGCCGCATTCCGCGAGAAGCTCGTGCCCGGTCAGCCGACCAGGTATCTGGTAGACGGCCAGCAGAAGACGATGGAGGAGACCCAGGTCACGGTCGAGGTCAAGCAGCCCGACGACTCGATCGAGACCGAGACCAGGACGCTCTACTCGACCGTGCACGGACCAGTCTTCGACACGGTCCAGAAGTCGCCGGTCTTCCCCTGGACCACGGAGTACGCCTATACGATGTTCGACCCGAACTCGCAGGGCCTGCGCTTCATCAACCACTTCTTCGATGCCGATCGTTCGCAGAGCGTCGATGACCTGAAGAAGGCACTGGTCAAGAACCAGGGCATCCCGTGGGTGAATACGATCGCTGCCGACTCGAAGGGCAAGTCGCTCTACGCCGACGTGGGTGCCATCCCGAACATCGATCAGGACCGGGTCGACGAATGCGGTACTCCCGGCATCGGTGCCGGAGCCTGGGGCACGCTGCGGCTGGCCGTGCTCGACGGCGGGCGCTCCGAATGCGACATGCAGCAGGCCCCCGGGGCGGTCGCCAAGGGTATCCTGCCTCCGGACGAGATGCCGCTGCTGATCCGTGACGACTACGTATCGAATATGAACGACAGCTACTGGCTGACCAACCCGGAGCAGCCGCTCGAGGGCTTTTCGCCGATCATCGGCAACGAGAACTTCCCGCGCTCGCTGCGAACCCGCAACGGCCTGGTCCAGATCGAAGAGCGTCTGGCCGGCACCGACGGCAACCCCGGCAACAAGTACACGCCGGAGCTGCTGCGCGAGTTCATCACCAATAACCGCAACTACGGAGCCGAGCTTTGGGTCGACCCGATGGTCAGTTACTGCCAGGCCAACCCGACGATCAACGCGGTTGATGTGAGTGCGGCCTGCGGTGTGCTGGCCAACTACGACGAGACCGAGAACCTCGACTCTCCCGGCGCGCTGCTCTGGCGTCGTGTGATGGGCAGGCTGCGGGCGGTCACCGGCGGAGCCGGGGCTTTCCAGAACTCCTTCTCGCTGGCCGACCCGGTGCATACGCCGAACGGCCTCGATACGAGCAAGGCGGCGGTCCCGAAGGCGCTCTCGGACACGGTCACCGAGATGAACAACCTGAGTATCCCGTTCGACGCGAGCTGGCGTGATTACCAGTTCGTCACCCGTAACGGCGTCGACATCCCGATTCCCGGCGGCTTCGGCCAGGACGGCGTATTCAACGTGATCAGCTCGGTCAGGAACAACGCCACCGGCAGGTACGACTCGGTCCGTCACGGTTCGAGCTTCATCGTGATGGCCTCGCTGACCGGCAAGAAGTGTCCGGACGTGAAGACGATCCTGACCTACTCGCAGGCGGCCACCAATGTGGACTCGCCGCATTACGCCGACCAGACCGAGCTCTTCTCCAACGAAGGCTGGGTAAACGACCGCTTCTGCGCATCGCAGCAGAAGAAGTCGCCGGGCCTGGAGGTCACCAGGCTGAACGGTGGCTCGAAGGCTTCGCGCAACGGCTGGTAGGAGCATTCGCGATTCCCGCCCCGGTCCTTCTGCGGACCGGGGCGGTCCCGGCTTTTCGCCACCTCGCCCGGGTCGGCGCGGCCCGGCCGAAGCGGTACACACCCGGCAGCGGTCGCCGTCCTATACTTGGACTGATTGACACGTCAGTCAACAGCCCGATGAGAGCCGCCGTGGTTCAGATCAATTCGACCGCCGACACCGGTCGAAACCTCGAGGCTGCCGAGCGACAGGTAAGGGCCGCCGCCGCCGACCGGGCTTCGCTTGTCGTACTTCCGGAAAAGTGGCCGCTGATGGCTGCCGGGGACGACCTGGCCAGGGGCGCAGAGCCGATCGACGGCCCGGCAGTCACCGCCGCCCGCTCCTGGGCGAAAGAGCTCGCCATAAACCTTCTCGCCGGCAGCTTCACCGAGTCTCATGCGGGGTCCCGGCCGACCAATACCTCGCTGCTGATCGACCCCGAGGGCGGGATCGCCGCCTCCTACCGCAAGATCCACATGTTCGACGTCGAAGTCGAA
>JBBRVF010000327.1:0-2462 GCA_038247145.1 Solirubrobacterales bacterium
GGAGATGATGAAAGCCACGGTCACCGAGCCGATGAAGTTCCGGCTGTTGAACAGGGAGAACTCCACTATTGGCGCTTTGACCCGCAGCTCGGTGAGTACGAACCAGCCGAGCGAGACCAGCGAGAAGGCGATCAGACCGAGCACGGCGAGGGAATCCCATCCCCAGGTATTGCCTTCGATCAGAGCGAGCACCATCGCAGTCAGGCCGACCGTCAGGATGCCGACCCCGAGCACGTCGACCTTGCGGCCGACCGTGGTATCCCGGGATTCGCGGACGATGAAGGTCGCGGCAAGAACAGCCAGCACGCCGACCGGCAGGTTGATGTAAAAGATCGCCCTCCAGGAGACGTACTCGGTCAGGAAACCGCCGAGAACCGGGCCGATCGCCAGGGCCAGGGCGGAGACTCCCGCCCAGGTTCCGATCGCCTTGCCTCGCTCTGACGGCGGGAAGGCGTCAGTGATGATCGAGAGCGTGCCGGGCATCATGAACGCGGCGCCGACGCCCTGGACTACGCGGCTGGCGACCAGGGCAAAGTTGCTCGGTGCCAGGCCGGCCGTGGTCGAGGCCAGGGTGAAGACGATCACTCCGAAGACGAACATCCTGCGGCGCCCGAAGATGTCTCCCATGCGGCCGCCGACGGCGAGCAGGACCGCGAACGAGAGCGTGTAACCGTTGACGATCCACTCGAGGCCGGAGATCGAGGTGTCCAGATCGCGCTGGATCGACGGCAGAGCGACATTGACCACGGTGTTGTCGAGCATCACCATGAACAGGGCCAGGCACATCGCGCCGAGGGTCCACCACTTGCGGTTCTCGTCGGTGATCAGGTGCTGATAGCGGCTCATCGCGGCAGTGCCTCGTCGATCTGCTCGAATAACAGTCGGAAGTCTTCCCGCTCGAGCAGCAGTCCGATCGCCCGGTCAAGCGCGTCGCGCTGCTCTTCGCCGAGTCCGGCCGAGAACCTGACGGCGCCGGCCATGCGCCGGCTGAAGAAGCTGTTGATCACGTCGCGGCCCGATTCGGTCAGCTCGATTCTACGCCGGCGCCGGTCGTCCGGGTCCTCGGACCGGTTGACCAGGCCGTCGCAGACCAGGCCGTCGATCGCCCGGCTGAGCGAAGGCATCGAAGCGCCGAGACCCTCGGCCAGTTCCTGCAGGTAAGGGGCGCTGCCCGGCTGCCAGACGGAGAGCTCGATCATCGCCTTGAACTGAACGAAGCTGAGGCCGCGTTCGTCGATCATCCGCAGCGATTCGCCGCCGTCGGAGAAGGTCGTGAGGTGACGGAACAGGGTGCCGACCAGGACCGCGGTATCGCGGACTTCCGGGGATACGAGGTCTGAAGGGGCCGAAACGGCGCTGCCTACGGACGGCGCTTGGCTTGCCTGAAGTTCAGTCATACGATAATAGTTTCACTTTCGGAAGCTTTCCGCAAGGGGAATCGTTCCGAGGGTGACGTATATCACTCAGGTGGAGGGCGAGGTGGATCCACGGTGATCTGTGACGAAACCCTGGCGGATCCGTAGTACAGATATGGATGTGATGACCAGCCCGGCCGAGGCCGAACCCGACCCCGGCCCCGCCCTCTTCGAGGATCTCTATCGCGACAGCCGCGACGACCTCTACGCCTATGTCGCCGGTCTGCTCCGCGACCGGGTCGCCGCCGAAGACGTCACCGCGCTGGCCTTCGAACGCGCCCTTCGAAAGTGGGACCGGTTCGATTCGAGCAAAGGCAGCCCTCGAGGCTGGCTGTTCGGGATAGCGCGGAACGCCGCCCTCGACGAGCTGCGAAAGCGCAAGCGGGAGAGATCACTGCGCTTCGACCCGGCCGACGACTCGCCGAACCCTGACGACAGCCTGGCCGAGCTCGAACTGCGGCGGGCAGTCACCGAGGCACTGGCCAA
Source organism: Solirubrobacterales bacterium (assembly GCA_038247145.1). Lineage (GTDB taxonomy): Bacteria > Actinomycetota > Thermoleophilia > Solirubrobacterales > 70-9 > 67-14. Next base: position 1,902 of record JBBRVF010000327.1, read on the forward strand.
GCTGCCTGCCGCCGAGCGGGAAATAGTCGCGCTCAAGTTCTTCGCCGGGCTGAGCAATCCCGAGATCGCTGAAGCGACCGGCATCTCCCCCGGCAACGTCGGCACCCGGGTCCACCGGGCAATAACCAGGCTTCGAAGCCTGACAGGAGGTATCGACCGATGACTACCGAAGATCGACCACTCGACCCGACCGCCGAGAATGAGCTGAAGGCGCTGGAGGCAGGTCTGGCCGGACGCCCGGTCGACGCCGAGTTCGCCGAACTCGCCGAACTCGCCGCCAGCCTGAAGGCCGGCCGGCCGAAGCCGGATGATCTGTTTGCCGGTGAACTCGACCAGGCGGTCGCCGACCGCTTCCCCCCGGAGTGGTCGGACCATCCGGCCCGGCGTCCCGGACGCGGCCTCTTCGGCCGGATCGCCGAGCGCTTCGGCGGGGTACGCGAAGCAACGTTGCCCATGGCGACGGCGATGGCGGGCCTGATCGTGGTCGTGGTCGCGGTGGGAATCGCCTTCAGCGACGGCCAGTCGGACCCGGGTTTCGACGACGTCGCCAATCCCGGCGCC
>JBBRVF010000328.1:0-2458 GCA_038247145.1 Solirubrobacterales bacterium
CATCCGGGCCCGCGTCATGTACGTAGGCATGAAGATATGGACGTTGCTGCTGTCGTCGGCGTAGCGGCGGATGTCGATGATCGGCACACCCGGATTGCCGCCGGCCCCGCGGTTGATCCTGCCGGTGCGGTAGACGGCATCCAGTGCCTGCGGATCCGCGACTGAGCGTTGCGCTTGAAACTCACCGTCGATGTCGTAGCCGCCGACGTACTCATTCAGGTCGAGGAATTCGTCGAGGTCGATCTGACCCACAGCAAGAGCCTTGAGTCCGTACTGGACACCGACGTTGTCCACCGGGCTGTAGGCGTAGCCGGTGGCAGGGTTGCGGCCGTAGACGTTGACCATGCTCTCGGCCAGCGAGCAGCGGATTCCTTCAGGATTGGCGATCGCATCGAAGATCAGCTCTGACGGAACGGGGTCGGCACAACCGTTCCTGACGTTCAGCACGTCAGCGCTGTTACTGGCCAGGCCCACACAGGCACCTTCGTTGACGATGCCCGTGATCGCCTTGCGTTTCGCCGCGCTCAGTCCAGCCGCCTCCGGCGAGCCGAAGTACTGGTAAAGCAGCCGGCAGTCCGGTGCCGGATGGGTGATTGTGTCGGGAAAGCTCGCCGTGGGCAATATCCCGTCGAACAGACCCGGGTAATTCTGCGCGTTCAATTGGACCTGAATCGATCCACCGGATCCACCGGCGCCGATCGTCCAGTAGGGAACACGGCCGAGGCTCTCGCTGAGGTGTTCCTTGAGCATCGAGGCGGTCTCGGCAGAAAGCACGTCGTTACAGGCGGTCTGGAAGTTCGTAAGCGTGGAGGCAGCGACGGCGAAACCGCGCCCCAGGTAGTCGTGATCGAGTACCTGCTCCGGATCGACCGAGCCCTGCTGGTGGCCTGCAGTGCAGCCGCCGCCGTGCTGGAAGACGAGGCGATCGTTCCATCCGGCGTCGGGATTGCCATCCGGAGCGAGGATCGCCCAGCGGTAGACGGCGCGGTTGATCGTGCCCGACTCGACCCGCACGATGTAGTCGACGCTGCGGCCGTCGGAGATCGACGTCCGGGCGAGATCTGCCGGTCGGGTGGTCGGATCGGCGAGCGGTTCGAAGTCTCCGCCAGTGGTCCGGTAGAAGTAGTCGGTTCGCCTTTCGGCCGAGCAGTCTTCATCGGTCGGCTCGCTGAGGCCGTTCTGGACGGTCCTGCAGACGAACGGTTCCTGGTGCGGCCCGGAGAACACCGGTCCGGTGATCGGGCTGTTGTAAATCTGAAGCGTGGTCTTGTTCCTGATGCCCGGGGCCCAGGCTGAGAGTTGGTTGTTGCCGAATCGGAGACCCGCGATCACGCCGGTCAACCGGCGTGGGCGCCGGGCATCGGCGCTGAGTGAGCCCTTGACCCCGTCACCGTTCAACCGCACTCCGACTTTGCGGGGAGAAGTTCTCTTGGGGACGGTCACGGCGACCAGCGCGTCGCCACCGGTCACTCGGTCGCGCTTGCTGGAAAGGACATCGATCCCGATGGGAGACGCGGCCGAGACGGCGGCGGGTCCGATCAGGCAGGCAAGGACGATCGCGATGGAGGCAACGATGACGCGTTGGGACATGCGGCCCTTCTAGATTGATCCTCGGTCGGAACAGGTTCGTCTCTATCGCTCGAAACCCGCGAGCCGACCGAGAGTTGCGGGTCGCGATACCTGTCAAGGCAGCTGGTGGGATTGTGCTGGTAGGCTGCCGATTCGCGGGCGCATAGCTCAGTTGGTAGAGCGCCACCTCGACACGGTGGAGGTCACTGGTTCGAGCCCAGTTGTGCCCATTCAGTCCGCGACTCTCGGCTCGGCAGACCGCCAACCGGCTGCGGGTCAACCGAATTGCTTCGCGACGACGACGCCGCTCCTTATCGCGCCTTCCATGAGACCGTGGAAGGGTCCCGCGGTGTGTTCGCCGGCGAAGAAGAGAGGGCCGACCGGCTCGCGAAGGGCTTCGCTCAGCTGGTCGGTCGGGGAGACCGAGTAGGCGGCTCCGACCCACGGGTCGTCGTCCCAGGTGGAAAGGATCGCCTCATCGGGAAGCAGGGCGAGGTCGGGGCGCAGTCGTGTGACCGACTCGATCCACTTCTCCGGTCCTCGCTCGACCTCGAGCGCGCGCAGTGATGCCGGCGAGCCGGCGAAGCAGCTGAGTAGCGGCATTGGCCGGTCGCCCTCGCCGGTTTCGGTCCAGCACCAGTAGCGCTCGGGAACGTTCATCACTGCGCTGACCGACGGCGGCTCGCCGAGCGGGATGAACAGCTTCGCGGCATGGCCGTAGCCGACCGAGGCGATCGCGGCTGTCTTCGCCTCTGGCAGGGGTGGCGAAAACTCGATCCGGTCGAAAACTGAAGCCGGCAGCGCCAGCACGCAGGCAGCCGCCCGGGCCTTATGACCCGAAACGGTCGCGACTTCGACCAGCCCGGCGTCCCATCTGCTCGAAACGACG
>JBBRVF010000329.1:0-2451 GCA_038247145.1 Solirubrobacterales bacterium
ATGCCCCCGGTCGGATTCGAACCGACGACTCACAGGTTAAAAGCCTGCAGCTCTAACCAACTGAGCTACGGGGGCCCGGCAATATTGCCAGCCGTGCCCGCCGCGCGACTTTTAGACCGGGCTCAAGGGCCACATCCGGCCCGCTCTGCCCGGCTTGATTCAGTCGCGCTCTTCGCAGACTCCGAGCAGAGTCCGCGTGAGCTCGATCGCACCGTCGATGTCCGGCTCGCGACCAATTGCGATGTTGGCCCAGACCAGCGAGGCCGCGGTCATCTCGATCGCGTCGACGATGTTTTCGGGAACATCCAGTTCGGGCGCGTCCTGTTCAAGCAGTTCGCCGATCGCGAACTTCGACCGCTCGGCGATCTTGCCCTCCCGGTCGAGCAGCAGGCGCATGGTCAGCGCCGGTTCACGGGCTACGAACTCGCTGAGTGGGACGAAGGCGGCGGCGAACTCGAGGAAACGTCGCATCACGTCCAGCAATCGTTCCTGGCCCGAGCCTTCGGACTGGGGGATCACTTCCTCGAACCATCGATCTACCAGGCTGGAGAAGACCTCCTCCAGAAGGTCCTCGCGCTCACCGACCCAGCGGTAGAGCGTGGTGCGCCCGATGCCCAGGCCGGCAGCAACTGTCTGCATCTCGACCCGCTCTCCGGCGAGAAAGCTTGCCCGGGCAAGATCGATCGCGTCTTCGCGGCCGGGGCGCCGGAAGTCCGGACGGGGCTGGTCGGCTGTCGTCCCGGAGGTCACTCCCTGGGATTCTAGAGCTCGCGGAACGCTTCGTTGGTGGGTTCACCCTGAAACGCTTCTTGGCGATGACAGAAGTGAACCACTTGACAGAAATGTTCCATCCGTGTTACCTTCGGTGCGGGAAAGAGGTCGGCAACGACCCGAAACCGCCATCGACCTCCAGGAGAAGCAGGAAATGAGCCCGACCGCCACCGCCGATCCCGTCGAACTCGACATCAGCGACCTGTCGCTCTGGAAGGACGGGCCGCCACACGAGATCTTCCGCGAGCTCCGTGGGCAGGACCTCCACTTCAGCGCTCTCGGTGACTTCCCGAACGAAACCGGCTTCTGGTCGGTCGTGACCTACGAGGACATCGCTGCGGTCGGCCGCGACCATGAGACTTTCTCCTCCGAGCGCAGCATCCTGGTGGTTGACAGCCTGGCCAAGGAGCCCGGTGCCCCCGACCCGATCGACATCAGCGAACACATGCTGATCTGTCAGGACCCGCCACGTCACGACCGCCTCAAGGCTCTGGTTCAGAAGGCCTTTACCCCGAAGACGTCGCTCGCCCATACCGAGCGGATGCGCGAGATCATCAGCCTGGTCTACGACAACGCGATCGAGAAGCATCCCGATGGCAGGATCGACCTGGTCCGCGACGTCGGCTTCTTCGTCCCTTCGATGGTGATCGGAGACATGCTCGGGGTACCGCGCGAAGACGCCGAGCAACTGGTCGACTGGACCAACCGCACCTCGGCCTTCGAGGATCCGCGACTGGTCCCCGACCTGGAAGAACTCTGGACCGCCTTCGAGGAGTTCGCTCCTTATGTCGACAACCTGGTCCGCGAGCGCGAGGCCAATCCGACCGATGATCTGACCACGGCCTTCATCCAGGCCGAGGTCGATGGCGAGCAGCTCTCGCACGAAGAGGTCCTGATGTTCTTCTTCCTGCTGATGGTCGCCGGCAACGACTCGACCCGGGCCGTGTTCACCTCTGGAATGAAGAGCCTGATGGACGATTCCGAGCAGATGGAACTGGTCCGCTCGGGCGCTGTACCGCTCGAACAGGTGGTCGAGGAGTTCGTGCGTTTCCACCCGGCCTTCGCCTACATGCGCCGCACCGCCACCCGCGACGTCGAGCTTTCCGGGGCCGAGGTCAAGGCGGGTGACAAGCTGGCCCTCTGGTACGTCTCGGGCAATCGCGACGAGAACGCCTTCGAGAACCCGGACTACTTTGACGTGCGCCGCAACCCGAACCCCCACCAGGGCTTCGGCGGCGGAGGCCGCCACTTCTGTCTCGGCGCCGGCCTCGCCCGGCTGGAGCTGAAGCTCTGGATCGAAGAAACCCTGAGGCGCTTTGACTCGATCGAACAGGACGGCCCGGCCGAGCGCCTCAGCTCCACTTTCCTCAACCAGTGGTACTCGATGCCGGTGAAGCTGGGCTGAATCCCAGGTCGTGCCGGTGTTGTCTGGCTCCTGATTTGCTGTTTTCCGGGTACTTGTCAGGGGGCCGGATTGTCCCCTGCTCCGCCTCCCGGCCGTGTCCGCCACCGGCTCCAGGGCCACGCTCCGTCAATCTCGACTTCGAGCGAGAAGCTGAGCACGATCCGAATCAGCACGATGGCTCCGAGCACGCCGACACTCTCGAGCGTCGGCTCGACCACGATGGTCCGGATGATGTCGCCGATGATGAGGACCTCGAGGCCGAGCAGGATCACCCG
>JBBRVF010000330.1:0-2443 GCA_038247145.1 Solirubrobacterales bacterium
GCGTCCGTCTCCGTCCGAAATCGTCTGCCGCACTTCTTCACAGAGCATGTTTCGCCCCGTTTCGAGGTCCTGAAGTGCCACCCGCGCTTCGTAGACGGTCTGCCTCGAAACTGAAGCGGAGGTTCCGAGAGCCTCCCCGATCTCTTCGAAGCTGAGACCGTTCAGCTCGCGCATCACCAGGGCGCCGCGCTGTCTTTCCGGCAGGTGGTCGATGTCGGCCAGGACCTGACGCAGCCGGTCCCTCACCGCGGCGTCGGCTTCCGTCCTCGAGAAAGACTCGGGGTCGACGTCCTCCACATCGGCGTGGGGTCGCCTTTTGCGAATCAGGTCGATGCACTCGTTGTGGGCGACCCGGTAAAGCCAGGGCTTCAGCTTGACCTCGCCTTCGCCGCCCGGGATCGAGCGAAGAGCCTTGGTCATCGTGCCCTGCAACGCGTCCATCGCGTCGTGCTCGTTGCCGACGATCGATCGGCAGTACCGGTAGATCGCCTGATGGTGGCGGCGGTAGAGCTCTTCGAAGGCGCGGTGATCGCCCTCGGCGACCCGCTCGGCGAGAGCCGATTCGGAAAGAAGTCGCGCCGGCCGTCCAAGGCCGGGCGCTCGCAACGTCGCACCACTCATTCATACGATTATGACAACGAACCGGCCGGCTACAAGTAAGGAGCTACCCGGCTCAAGTCGCTAATCTTGCGCGAGCTTCGAGGTGCCCCGTCGGCGCAAAGCCGCGCGCAACCATCGATCGTCTCATTCCCTTGAACCAGCAACCCGAAAAGAAGACCTCAAGCTCCATGCCGCGGGGGGCGATCATCACCGTCATCATCGGACTGATCGTCACCCTCGGTGTGATCGCCGTGGACCTGCGCAAAGGTGGTGGCACGGCCGTGGAGATCGAATGGGACACGGTTGAAGTCGTGGAAACGCCGAAGGCCGAAAAGCTCGGCTCGAACGGCAGCTTCGGGTTGGCGCGCACCTCGATCGCCGCCCTCGCCCCGATAGAAAGCGGCGACCTGCTCTTCCGTATTGCAGGCGTGGTCTCGGTCGACTCCGGCGGCCGGGCGAAGCCAACCCGGGTGCGCTGCGACATCACCTCCCCCGCCGAAGGCTCGAGGATCGCTCAGACCCCGGGCGCGAGGGCCGCCTGGCCTCGACCAAGTGATGAACTCCAGGCTCAGGAAGTTCCCGAAGCATCTGTGGCGGTCTTCAAGGCAAGAGGTGCCGACGCACTCTTCCTGCCGATAAGGGACGTATTCCGGCAGTTCACCGATTCAGCTGCGGTGACCAGCGTCGACTGGGATGAATACGAAGAACAGAACCAGAGCCTGATCTGGGATATGCCCGAAGGCACGGGGCCCGGTGCCGCGACGCTGGGCTACTCAGTGATCTTCAAAACCCTTGAGCAGCCTCTCGCCGAGATTCGATGCAGCGGCTCGGTCGGCAACTCGGAGGCGAAGGTCGAAGCCAAGGCCGTCCAGCAGGAGTGGCCGCTCGAGGCCCCGGAGACCGAAGAGGTCGATCCGGATTCGGCGCCGGTCGAAGATTCCACAGCAGAAGCGCCGGTCGCAGAGTAAAACGGCCGACCGCCGAACGGCGGGCCCGGGTCAGGCCTCCAGCATCTCCGGGCCCTCTTTCATCCCGCCGACCTTGTTCATCGCGGGATTGGCCGGTTTCGCCGTGATCCGGGCCGGATCGAGCGGCCGGCAGAGTGAAACCGCCTCGTCCGGATCGAGCTCGCCACTCATCCACGCGGCCTCGGCTTCGGCGTCCGGCAGGATCACCGGCATGCGGTTGTGGACCCGGGCGACCTCTTCGTTGGCCTCGGTAGTGATGATCGTGCAGGAGGTCAGGTCCTCCCCCTCCCACTCCCGGCTGGTGGTCAGCCCGGCGAATGCGAAAGGCTCGCCGCCGTCGACCGTGAAGCGCACCGGTTGCTTCGGGCTCTTCGGCTTCTCCGCCTTCATCCACTCGTAGAAGCCGTCGGCCACGATCAGACAGCGGCTCGACTGCTTCTTGAGCAGTGGCGCATAAGCGCGGCTCTTCATCAGGCCTTCGGCCCGGGCGTTGATCATCTTGTAGCCGACCTTCAGGTCCTTGGCCCAGAACGGCACGAGGCCCCAGCGGGCGAGAACCGCCTTGCGCTCGTCGTCCGAGCCGGCCTCGGCTTCGGGATCGCCCTGAACCGTAAGTACTTCCTGCGTGGGCGCGACGTTATAGCGGCCCAGACCGGAATCGCCAGTCTCGTCCAGCGAAATCTGGAACCGGCTGCCGAGGCGACGCTCGTCGGAGCTGGTCAGGGTGTAGCGACCGCACATAGACGCAGATTAGCTGCCGACCTCAGCGTCCGCAACGTTCCTGCGACTCAGTTGCGTTCCGACTCGAGAAACCGCCGGTACCAGGCGACCGCCTCGGAGATGCCGTCGCCGAAGCTGGTCGATGGTTCCCAGCC
>JBBRVF010000331.1:0-2438 GCA_038247145.1 Solirubrobacterales bacterium
CTGCCAGGGCTGGAGGGCGCCTTCGGCCAGCGAGAGCGTCGGGTCGGGCACGACCAGCTGGGGATCGATAACCCGCTTGAACCCGAGCCCGGTACAGGTCGGGCAGGCACCGTGAGGCGCGTTGAAGGAGAAGATCCGCGGCTCGAGCTCGGGCATCGAAGTCCCGCATTTGAGGCAGGCGAAGCTTTCCGAGAAGAGCATCCTCTCGCCATCGATTATCTGGACCGCGACCAGACCCTCGGCCATGCCGGCCGCGGCTTCGACCGACTCCGAGAGCCGCCGGCGAAGGTCCTTCTTCATCACCAGCCGGTCAACCACCACCGAGATGTCGTGCTTGTACTTCTTGTCGAGCTCGAACTCCTCGTCGAGCATGCGCATCTCGCCGTCAACCTCGACCCGGGTATAGCCGTCCGCCCGGAACTGCTCGAAAAGCTTGCCGTACTCGCCTTTGCGGCCGCGCACCACCGGCGCCATCACCATGAAGCGTGTGCCCTCCTCGAGGATCATCAGCCGGTCGGTGATCTGCTCCTGGGTCTGGCCGGTGATCTCCTCGCCACATTCGGGGCAGTGAGGCTTGCCGATCCTGGACCAGAGCAGGCGCAGGTAGTCGTAAATCTCGGTGACCGTGCCGACCGTCGATCGCGGGTTGCGAGAGGTCGTCTTCTGGTCGATCGAGATCGCCGGAGAAAGACCCTCGATCGAGTCGACGTCGGGCTTCTCCATCAGGCCGAGGAACTGGCGTGCGTAGGCCGACAGCGACTCGACGTAGCGCCGCTGGCCTTCGGCATAGATCGTGTCGAATGCGAGGCTGGACTTGCCCGATCCCGACAGCCCCGTGACCACGATCATCGCGTCCCGAGGCAGGTCGAGATCGATGCCTTTCAGGTTGTGCTCACGGGCTCCCGTGATGACGATGCGTTCCGAACGAGTCACTCCCACCTATTCTAGGGAACCGAACATACGTTCGAACGTGTGCCGCTTGCTGAAGGTAGCGATCCGGCTGGACTCAGGCGAGGCGCTCGAACACGTCGTCGACCAGCGAATCGACGTCGTCGAGCTCGTAAGCGGCCGCCAGCCGATCCCGGATCTGCTCACGCTCAGTGCCCTCGAGGACCAGTCGCGTGGCGACCAGCCTGGCCGATACCTCGTCGTCGCTCCGATCCTCCGGGTCAGCGTCCTGCTCGGGCCCGGTGGGCACCGGCTCCGGCCCGGTCGGCTCCGCCTCGACAGATGGTGAGTCCCCCGCTTCAGTCATAGCTTCAACGTCGGCTGCGGGCGGCGCTGGTTCGGGCTCGGGCGAAGTTGAGGCCGGTTCCACTGCTTCGATAGCGGACCGTGGCTGCGCGGCCGCTTCCGACTGCCGGCGAAGCGCATCGCGCTCAACTTCGAGCGCGTTGATCTGCGCTTCGAGGGCGGCGGTCCAAGCCGCCACGGCAGCCAGGTGGGCATCAACCGAGAGGCGGTCGTAGCCGTCGCCTCCGGCGGGGAAGTCGTCTCTGTTGATCTGTTCCCGTTTCACCCGCCCAAGGCTAGCCGAGCAGGGGAGGGACCCGAACCCACGGCTCTCTGAGGAACAGACCACCCGGAACTCGACTGGCCGAACTCAACCGGGACAACGTGCCGAGGATTTACCGCGAGGTGCGCTTTCGCTATTTCTTGACCACCGTCACCGTCCTGTTGCGGCTTACGGAGTTTCCGGCCTTGTCGGTGGCGGTGACTTTGATTTGCGCCTTTGAAGGCTTCTTTGTCAGGACCTTCCTGACCAACTTCGTTGCTCTCTTGTTGAGTTTCAGCCCGAGCTTGACCGTGCGGCCGGCGCCCGGGCTCGATTTCGCGGCTTTCAGCTTCAGCTTGCGCGTCTTTTTGACCTTGCCGTTCGGTTTCAGAATTTTCACTTTGATCGTGCCGGTGGCCTTCAGGTCGCAGGCCTCGTCAAGACATGTCGCTTTGATCCGAATCAGCTTCGGACTCTTCTGCTTCTTCCGGCCCCCGACCCGGAGAATCGGCGCGGAGGTGTCGAAGCTGAAGTTCCGGGTCACCGGGGTCGCTTCCACGTTGCTGAACGGCGGAGCGTCGGTGGCCGTGACCTGAAATGAGTGGGGCCCTTCGCTCAGCCCCGTATAGGTCTTCGTGCCGGAATCGCAGGCTTCCGCTGGTCCACCGTCGAAAACGCAGGTGAAAGTCGAGCCGGGGTCGTTCGAAGAGAAGGTAAAGGTGGACGAATCGGTTCCGATCGTCTCGCCGTCAGCGGGCCCGGAATCGATCGTGGTCTCCGGGGCTGTGCGGTCGGCCAGCACGCTCCAGAGTTCAACCCCGGTGGCGCCGTTGTCGTCCCCGCGGAAGTAAAGTCGATCGCCAGCCACTGTTATCTCATTGACCAGAGAGCTGCCGGCGCCCGGATTGATGTCGGTGAGGCGCTCGGTCCCCGATGCAGTGCC
>JBBRVF010000332.1:0-2434 GCA_038247145.1 Solirubrobacterales bacterium
ATCCCGGGATCGAGCTTGTGGTTGAGCTGGGCCATCTCGAACTCGTATTCAAAGTCGGAGATCGCCCGCAGGCCCTTGATCACGGCGGTGGCATCCACCTCGCGGGCAAACTGCACCAGCAGGTCGGAGAAGATCTGCACCTCGACATTTTCAATTTCGGTGGTGGCGTCTTCGATGAACGCCTTGCGCTCCTCGGCCGAAAAAAGCGTCGCGCTCTTACGCATCGGCTTGTTGACGACGCCGACCACCACCCGGTCGAACATGCGGGAGGCGCGCCCGATGATGTCGAGGTGTCCGTTGGTGACCGGGTCGTAGCTGCCGGGGCAGATCGCTGTGCTGTGAGGGTTGGAGTTCATTCTCTTCCGGGGGACGAGGGGTGGACATGAAATGTAACCAGTGTGCGGCCGTATCTGCGCTCACGGACCGTCTGCAGCGACGGCAGGTCGAATACCCGACTGGCTTCGCTTTCAACCACGACGCGGCCATCCGGGGTCAGCAGCGCACCGAGGCCGGGGTCGAGCCTGGCTGCCAGTTCGGCGACCTGCCGGTAGGGCGGATCGAGCAGGATCAGGTCGAACAGCCCGTGAACGGCGCCAGAGAACACCCAGTCGGCGGCGTCGGCCCGGATGAGCTCGACCCGGTCGAGCAGGCCGAGGTTATGGACGTTGCCCATCGCCGGACGGGTGTCCTGGTCAACGAGTACAGCGGTCGCGGCTCCCCGGGAGATCGCTTCGATCCCGAGCGCCCCGGTTCCGCAGTACAGGTCAAGCACTCGCGCCCCGGTGATGTCCCCCAGCGCCGAGAACAGGGCCTCGCGAACGCGCTCGGGGGTCGGCCGCACCTTCCAGCCTTTGGGCGCGAGCAACTGGCGGCCGCCCAGCTCGCCCCCGATGATCCTCACCGGATCGCCCCGCTGCGATCGAAGCGTAAGCGGGCCAGTTCGGGCGTCGGTCCGAAGGCGGGTGAGTTCAGGTCGCCGTGCTCCGCGACCAGCCGGTCAAGATCGGAGCGTGCCGCTTCCAGCAGGTCGCCGTCGCGAGGAAGCCGTGCGACCCGGAACCCGGGCAAACCGTGCTGGCGGGTCCCCGTGACTTCGCCCTCCCCCCTCATCTCGAGGTCGATCTCGGCCAGGCGGAAGCCGTCGGACTCGGTGATCAGGGCCGAAAGCCGGCGGTGCGCGGCGGGGCTCGAGGAAGAACTCATCAGCAGGCAGCTTCCCCCATGGGCGCCGCGTCCGACCCTGCCCCTGAGCTGATGAAGCTGGGACAGGCCGAATCGCTCCGCCCCCTGGATCACGATCGTGGTCGCGTTTGGCGCGTCGATTCCCACTTCGATCACCGTCGTCGCCACCAGTACGTCGGTCCTGCCCTGCTCGAATGCATTCATCGCGATCTCTTTGCGTTCGGCCGTCATCCGGCCGTGGATCAGGCCGACTTCGAGGTCGGAGAGTTCCCCGCTGCGCAGGCTTTCGGCTTCGGCTTCGGCCGCCCGGGCTTCGATGCTCTGCGACTCCTGAACCAGGGGGCAGACCACGAAAGCCTGCCGGCCCCGTGCGACTTCGGCCCTCACCTGCTCGAAGGCGCCCGCTCGCCCGGACTCGCCCAGCAGCCGCGTCTCGACCGGCAGCCTTCCCGACGGCAGCTCCCGGATCGAAGTGACGTCGAGATCCCCGTAGGAGGTCAGCGAGAGCGTCCTCGGGATCGGCGTGGCCGAGAGGTGAAGCAGGTTGGCGCTCAGGCCCGGTGGCGCCTTGCGGTCCAGAAGTTCGCGCTGCCGCACCCCGAAGCGATGCTCTTCGTCGATTACGCAGACCGCCAGCGAAGCGAATTTCACCGGATCCTCGAGCAGCGCCTGCGTCCCGATGACGATCGCCGGGTCGCCCGCTTCCAGGGAGCCGAGAACGTCACTGCGCTGCGCCGCCGTGCTCGAGCCGGTCAGCACCCCGAGCCTGATCCCGGTTCTGCGAAGCAGCCGGGCTATGGTCGAAACGTGCTGGTCAACCAGCACTTCGGTCGGTGCCATCAGGGCCGCCTGCCGGCCGGATTCGACCGCCCGTACCATCGCCCACAGGGCTACTACGGTCTTGCCGGAGCCGACTTCCCCCATCAACAGCCGCCGCATCGGCCCGGGCTGCTCGAGGTCGACGCCGATCTGTTCGACCGCAGCTCGTTGCTCTCCGGTCAGCTCGAACGGCAGGCCCGTCAGCCAGTTCTCCGAGAGCTTTCCGGGAGGGTCGATGCGCAGCGCCTCGGCCAGACCGCAACGACCTTCGCTGCGCAGACCGGCGAGTACGACCTGATGAAGGAAGAGTTCTTCGTAGGCGAGCCTGTCCCGGGCGACGGCCGAGCCTTCGACACTCCTCGGGAAGTGTGCCTCACGGACCGCCGAGGCCGCGCTCGGCATCTCGCGACTCCGAAGCAGCTGCGAGGGCAGC
>JBBRVF010000333.1:0-2430 GCA_038247145.1 Solirubrobacterales bacterium
TCAGGGACTTTGCCAGGGCCTCGCTGAGGTACGGCCTCGATCGTGGCTACCCGGTCTACCTTTCAACCAAGAATACGATCATGAAGCGCTACGACGGGCGTTTCAAGGACCTCTTCGAAGAGGTCTACCAGGGCGAGTTCAAGGCCGATTTCGAGGCTGCCGGAATCACCTACGAGCATCGGCTGATCGACGATATGGTCGCCAGCGCGATGAAGTGGGAAGGCGGATACGTCTGGGCCTGCAAGAACTACGACGGAGATGTCCAGTCAGACACCGTGGCCCAGGGCTTCGGATCGCTCGGCCTGATGACCAGCGTGCTGATGAGCCCCGACGGCAAGACGGTGGAGGCCGAAGCCGCTCACGGAACGGTCACCCGCCACTTCCGCAGGCATCAGGCAGGTGAAGAAACCTCGACCAACCCGATCGCCTCGATCTTCGCCTGGACCAGGGGCCTCGCCGCCCGTGGTCGCATGGACGATACGCCCGAGGTAAACCGCTTCGCGGAAACGCTCGAGAGGGTGTGCATCGAGACCGTCGAGTCGGGCAAGATGACCAAGGACCTGGCCCTGCTGGTCGGTCCGGACCAGCCATTCCAGACGACGCAGGAATTCCTCGCGTCGATCGACGAAAACCTCCGGGCGGCAATGGCCTGACGGCCAGCCCGACAACCAATCCAAGGAGAACCAAGATGAACGCCCCAGTCAAGGTCACCGTAACCGGCGCCGCCGGCCAGATCGGATACGCGCTGCTGTTCCGGATCGCCAGCGGCCAGATGCTCGGCCCCGATACCCCCGTCCACCTCAGCCTGCTCGAGATTCCCGCAGCGGTCACCGCCGCCGAAGGAACCGCCATGGAACTTGACGACTGTGCATTCCCGCTGCTGGACCGGGTCAGCATCAGCGACGATCCGAAGCAGGCATTCAATGGTGCCAACGTCGGCCTGCTCGTCGGAGCCCGACCGCGTGGCCCGGGAATGGAAAGAGCCGACCTGCTCGAGGCAAACGGCGGGATCTTCAAGCCTCAGGGCGAGGCAATCAACGCCGGAGCCGCCGACGATATTCGTGTCCTGGTGGTCGGCAACCCGGCGAATACGAATGCCCTCATCGCCGCTTCGGCCGCCCCCGACGTACCGGCCGGCCGCTTCACGGCAATGACCCGCCTCGACCACAACCGGGCGATCGCCCAGCTGGCCAACAAGCTCGGCAAGCCGGTCAGCTCGATCACCAACATGACCGTCTGGGGCAACCACTCGGCCACCCAGTACCCGGACCTCTTCCATGCGAAAGTAGACGGCGAAGAGGCCCGCAAGCTGGTCGATGACGACGCCTGGATCAAGGAGGAGTACATCCCCCGGGTCGCCAGGCGCGGTGCCGAGATCATCGATGCCCGCGGCGCTTCGAGCGCGGCCTCTGCGGCCAACGCGGCGATCGACCACATCCACGACTGGGTGCTCGGTACGCCGGAGGGCGACTGGACCTCGATGTCGATTCCCTCGGATGGCTCCTACGGGGTACCAGAAGGAATCATCTCCAGCTTCCCGGTCACCTGCTCCGGTGGTGAGTACAGCATCGTCCAGGGTCTGGAGATAGATGACTTCTCGCGTGAGCGGATAGACAACAGCACCGGTGAGCTCCAGGAGGAGCGAAGTGCCGTGGCCGATCTCGGCCTGATCTGATCCAGAAACGCGGGGCATCCCACCTGGATTCAGTACACACCCGCTATCTGAGGGTGTGTACTGATTTCTAGGTAAGAGGCGACAGAGATTGGCGTTTGCCTCTCAGCGAAAGAGGCACCGGTTGTTTACAGATGGTGGCCAAGTGATAGAAGTAAGTGAAGGCCACAACCGATCTGGAGATGATTTAGATGTCAGGTATCGAAGACGCAATCAAAAGCATTGAAGAGGCTGCTGCCAAACAGCGCGACCTCACCGTGGAAGAGAGCCGAGCGATCAAGGACGCGGTCGCCAAAGCATCCCGAGAGGCCCGAGACAACGTCAAGGCCGAGTACAAGGCCCGCCGCTCCCAGGTGAAGAAGGAAGTCAAGGAGGCCGAGAAGGCGATCCGTGACGCCAAGTCAAGAATCGAAAAGGCTCTGGGTTCCGATACCAAGTCGAAGTCGCGGGCGCCCCGTGGGTCGAGGGCGACAACACTGCACAAGTTCTTCAAGGACAACCCCGGCTCGACCGTGTCCGACGCCGCCAAGAGCCAGGGAGTATCGCCGAATGGTCTGTACCCGGTAGCCCGCAAGCTGACCGAAGAAGGCAAGCTCAAGAAGGACGGCTCGAAGTACACGGCCGTCTGACCGGATGACCATCACCGGCGGCGCTGAAGCTGGGAATAGCCGCCGCCGGGTGGTCGCCGCCCGCAGGCTGCTGCCTGCGGGCGCAGTCATGCTCGATCGGCGATTCGAGCTGGTCAGCGGCGGACTGAA
>JBBRVF010000334.1:0-2430 GCA_038247145.1 Solirubrobacterales bacterium
AACCTCGCCACCCAGGCGCTCAGGCTGCTGCGCTCGGAAGGCTGGACCGCCGATCCGGTCCGGATCGAGATCGAGAAACGCATCCCGGTCGCCGCCGGACTGGGCGGAGGCTCCGCCGACGCAGCCGCGGTCCTTCGCCTCGGCGTAGGCGAGGTTGAGGACCTGGCAGGACTGGCGGCGATGGTCGGAGCCGATGTGCCTTCGCAGATCGACCCGATGGCCTGCCTGGTCGAGGGGATCGGCCAGAAGCTCACCTCGCTGCCGGAGCCGGCCGAGCACTGGGTCGTCCTGATCCCGTTTGCCGAGGGTCTTTCGACCGCCGAGGTTTTCGCCGAAGCGGACCGGCTCGGCGCCGCCCGCTCGATAGACGAGCTACGCACGATCTCGGGTCGCCTCTGGGCGGTTGCGAGCAACGCGGTCTCGCCGCTCACCTATCCGGGCCTGCTGGTCAACGACCTCGAGCGGGCCGCGATCTCTCTGAAGCCGGAGATCGGCCTGGCGAAGCAGCGGCTCGAAGATGCCGGAGCCCGCTTCGTAGGGATGACAGGCAGCGGGCCGACCGTCTTCGGACTCTGCGAGAACCGGGGCGAGGCGATGGCGGTTGCCGCCGGGATCGGACCGGAAGCGATCGTCTGCCGGGGCGGAGTAGCGCTTTGAGGCTGCCCGAGTCGCGGCGGGGCAAGACGATCGCTTTGGCCGGGCTGGCGGTGGCGGGCGTCGTTCTGTTCCTGCTCTACCGCCGTTTCTTTCCCGAGTTCGACCTGCAGCAGCTGCTCGACGATTTCGCCAACCTGCTCGGCGACTGGACCTACCTGATCGTCGCCCTGCTCGCCTTCCTCGAGACCGGAGCCTTCGTCGGACTACTGGTGCCGGGAGAGACGGCGATGATCGTCGGCGGCGCCGTCGCCGGTCTGGGCGTGATCAACCTCTACCTGCTGATCGCCATCGCCTGGAGCATGGCGTTCCTCGGGGACAGCTTCAGCTTCATGCTCGGG
The DNA here is from genome assembly GCA_038247145.1 of Solirubrobacterales bacterium. Taxonomy (GTDB): domain Bacteria; phylum Actinomycetota; class Thermoleophilia; order Solirubrobacterales; family 70-9; genus 67-14. The sequence continues at coordinate 996 of JBBRVF010000334.1, forward strand.
CGCAAGCTCGGGCGCGGTTTCGTGCTCAGGCACGGCAGCAAGGTCGGAGTCAGCCGCGAGAGGTTCGAGGGGGTCGAGCAGTACTTCGAACGCCACGGCGGCAAGACGGTGCTGATCGGCCGCTTCGTCGGCATCGTGCGAGCCCTGGCTCCGTTCGTCGCCGGCACGTCGGGCATGGGTTATCGCGCCTTCGTGCCCTACAGCATCCTCGGCTCCGGCCTGCAGGTGACCAGCAACATCATCCTCGGCTATATCTTCGCCCGCAGCATCGACTCCGCGGCCGAGTACGCCGGCCTGGTCGCGGTCATCCTCGGCACGACGATCGCGGTAACGGTGACGGCCGTGGTCGGCTTCCGCTTCTTCAGGGTCCCGGAGAACCGACAGGCGAGCGTGGACTGGCTGAGCTCCCATCGCCTGACCCGACCCCTGGTGGCCTTCGGCCGCCGGCTGCGGCCCCAGTTTCGCTTCCTGCTCGACCGGCTCACCCCGGGCGGCAGCTTCGGCCTTGAGTTCACGACGCTGGCCGCCATCCTGGCGGTCTCCTCCTTCGTCTTCATCGCCTTCGCCCAGATCTTCAGCGGGAACGGAGGGCCGACTCCCGGAGACCTCGAGGCTTTCGATGTGGTCGACTCGTTGCGCACCGGCTGGCTGGACGAGTTCGCCAAGGTGTTCACCTGGCTGGGTTCCTCCGCCGTGCTCGGTCCGGTGGTCGCGGTCACCGCGACGGTACTGGCAGTCAACCGCCGCTGGAGCGATTTCACCGTACTGCTGCTCGCCTCGGTGACGATCGTGGTCGGCGTCGACGTCTTCAAGGAAATGATCGCCCGCCCCCGGCCGGAAGGCGGACTGGCCAGCGTCGACAGTTTCTCTTTCCCCAGCGGTCACGCCGCCCATTCGGTCTTCTACACCTGGCTGGCGGTCACGATCGCGGTCCGGATCAGGCCCGACATGACCCGCGGCACCGCCCTTGTGCTGGGCGGCCTGGCAATGACCGTTCTGGTCGGCCTGAGTCGGGTCTACCTGGGTGTTCACTATCTCAGCGACGTGACTTCCGGCTGGGCTCTCGGAGCTTTCTGGTTCGCCTTCTACGCAGCCGTAGCCCTGGTCGTCACCCAGTTGCGCCAAAATTGATCAGATGCTTTCCGGGATCTCGACCAATGCCATCCTTTTCGGTGCCGCCACGCTGGTGAGCCTGGCAGCCTTCGTCGGCCTGATCCTGATCCCTTCGCTCAGCGCCTGGGGCCGCTGGCCGGAAAAGATTGCGGCGAGCTTCCTCTCGCTTTTCATCCTCGGAACCCTGGTGACCATCGGCATCGTCGGGTGCCTCGCCTACGTCTTCTTCTCAAACGACATATCCGGCATCTTCCCCTGGTCCAGCCAGTGAGCCCGGCCGCAAAGAAGAGGGCGGCAGGTCCTGCCGCCCTCGCCGCACCGG
>JBBRVF010000335.1:0-2427 GCA_038247145.1 Solirubrobacterales bacterium
AGGGCCGCGCCTTCGCCGATTCCGGTTTGATGACGCCGCGGTTGAGGAGTTCCTCGGCGATCTGGACGGCGTTCAGGGCAGCGCCCTTGCGAAGGTTGTCGGACACGACCCAGAAGACGAGGCCGTTCTCTGTGCTGACATCCTTGCGAACGCGGCTGACGAAGGTGGCCCAGTCGCCGACGCATTCCTTCGGCGTGACGTAGACGTCCTTGGACGGATCATCGAGCAGCATGATGCCGGGACTCTCGCGCAGCAGGGCCTGGGCTTCCTTGGCGCTCATCGGGCCGTTGAGCTCGACATGCACGGCTTCGGAGTGGCCGACGAAGACAGGCACGCGCACGCAGGTGACCGAAAGCTGGATCGCGGGATCGATCATCTTCTTAGTCTCGTTCCACATCTTGGCTTCTTCGTCCGTGTACCCGTCCGGCAGGAAGGCGCCGATCTTGGGGATCACGTTGAAGGCGATCTCCTTCTCGAAGACGACCGGGGCAGGCTCGTCATTGACGAAGATGCCCTTGGTCTGATTCCACAGCTCGTCCATGGCCTCCTTGCCGGCGCCGGAGACGGACTGGTAGGTGGAGACGACGACGCGCTTGATGCCTACCGCATCATGCAGGGGCTTCAGGGCGACGACCAGCTGGGCGGTGGAACAGTTGGGGTTCGCGATGATGCGCTTCTTGGTGTAGCCCATGACGGCATCGGCGTTCACTTCGGGGACGACGAGGGGCACGTCCTTGTCCATCCGCCAGGCGGAGGAATTGTCGATGACGATAGCGCCGGCGGCAGCGATTTTCGGGCACCATTCCTTCGACACCTTGCCGCCGGCCGACATCAGCACGACGTCGACCTTCGAGAAGTCGAACTGCTCGAGGTCGTGGCATTTGAGGGTCCGGTCGCCATACGCGACTTCCTTGCCGAGCGAGCGGCGGGACGCGATGGCGTAGACTTCGTCCGCCGGGAAAAGGCGCTCGTCGAGAATGTTGAAGAGCTCCCGCCCGACATTGCCCGTAGCCCCGACAACTGCGATACGCGTGCCCATGTTCGTCTCCTGATCGGGTCAATTGGGCGCCTTATGGCGCAAACCGGCTCCGGCTTAAAGCGGCTTGTGCAATACGCCCCCGGCTGGCAGGTAGTCGGGATACCGAAAAGGGACCTGCAAGCCGTGCTGGACGAGATCATCCGCCGTTACATCGCGAGCTATAATGACCGTGACATCGACGGAATGCTGGCCTGCGTGACCGACGATGTCGTGTTCGAGAACATTTCGAATGCCGGCCAGTCGATGCGTCTCGACGGCAAGGCGATGATGCGGCAGGTGGCGGAAGTGTCCGGGAACGCGTTTTCCTACCGGCGCCAGCGGCTGACGAACCTCGTCACCGGGGCGAGCACGGCGGCCGCCGAGATCGAATTCGAGGGCCGAGCGGCGGTTGACCTGCCGAACGGGATCAAGGCGGGCGAGACCGTGCGCGTGCGCGGGGCGAGCTTTTTCGAGTTCCGCGGGCCCCTGCTCTGCCGGATTGCGGATTATAGCTAGGGTTTCCAGCCGGGTAGCCTGGCGGCCTGCTTCATCCGTTTTGTCAGCTGGGCTTCGTCGAACTCGCCTTCATAGAGGTCGATCCAGCGGGCTTCGCCGCTCTTGGCCGTGGCGCTGGGCGGGAGGGGGGGGTCGAGCTCTGCACCCTTGAACAAGGTAACCTCCACATAGCGCGCAGCACGTGGAAGGAGACGAACCAGCCCTGCCCGTCGACGCCGTAGAAAGGCGAGTTTCAGCGGACGGCTTTCTGCACTTCCGGGACGGCCCTGATGATCAGCGCGTCGAGGCGTGCGCCAACCTCCTGCTTCCAGCCCGGCATCGCAGCGATGTAGGCCTGCAAGTGCGCGTCGCCGTCACCCTTGGCGATCTGCGGGTTGCCGCCGGAGAGGAGGACGGGTTTGGCGGCTTTCGTGTCTTTCGTCATGCGGCTCAGGCCGATTGCCGCAGTTTCGGGCGCCGCAAATCGGCCGCCAGCCCTTCGCCCATGAGCTCGTTGAAGTTTTCCGAATAGAAGCGGGTGACCTGCGGCGGCGCGCGCCCGGCGAGGGTTTCGTCAAAGCGTTTCAGCGGATTGCGGCCACCTTCGACGTGGGGGTAGTCGGAGGAGCAGGGGCAGATCCGTCACCGGAATTGCGGATGATCCAGCCGGCGTCGTCGTGCGGATAGGGCGCGGCGCGGCACTGGCGGCGGACGATTTCGGAGGGTTTCGCCGAGAGTTTCTGCAGGCCTCCTCATTGCGGACGAAGGCATACGCGGCGGAATCCATCGCGCGCGTCCATCCGGGCACCCAGGCAGCGCCGAGTTCGATGGCGCCCCATTTCAGCTTCGGGAACCGGTCGAACACCCCGTCGAAGATCAGCGTCGCGAGCGTCTGCATCGCCGACTGCGGAATC
>JBBRVF010000336.1:0-2424 GCA_038247145.1 Solirubrobacterales bacterium
AACTACTACCGCGACCGTTCCCGTCGGCCGCAGACCCCACTCGACAGCATCGAGCCGCCGGCCGCCCGGCACACCACCGAATCGGTGGCCGAGGGCAGGGCCGAGCTGCGGGCCGTGATGGCGGGTATCGACGACCTTCCGGAAGAGCGCCGGGAAGCCCTGATCATGCGCTTCGCCCTCGGGATGGACAACCGCGAGATCGCCAGGGCGATGGGCAAGTCCGACGGCGCGACCAAGGTCCTGCTTCACCGGGCGATCAAGCAGCTGCGCGAGAGGCTGGACGCAGATGACGATGGATGAGATCCGCCTCGAGGACCTGCTCGCCGACGTCTTTCAGCCGGTCGAGCCTCCCGAGCGCTTCTCCGACCGCCTCCGCGGCACCTTCTCGGCGATCCGCGACGCGGCCGCCGACGACCTGACCGGCTGGGCCGACGAGCTGACAGAAAGCGAACTCGACTCCCTGCGGGACCCGCGCAACTGGGTGCGGCCGGTCGCGGCGATGACCGCCGGCGGTGTCGCCACCGGCGTGCTTGTCGTGGTCGAACTGAGGCGACGAGGTCGCCGACGCCGGTCGAAGCTCGAGAGCCTGCTCGACAGCACCAGGTCGAAGACCGGGCTCTGAGTCGGCACGCCCGGGTCAGCGACCGGACGATGAGCCGCCGGACGCAGTGTCGCCTCCGTCGCTCCCGGCGGACCGGCGCTTGCCCTCGCCTGCACCGAGCCGCCTGCGCCTGAGCTTCTGCTCACGATTCTTCTTCGCAGCAACACGTCGCTCCCGGACCCGCTTCTCTCGCTCCGAGACGATCGCGGTGATCCGATCCCAGCGGCTTGCTGCGAGCGCAGCCAGGGCGAGCGCTCCAAGGAGCAGGTTCAGCAGATTGACCGGCCGGGTCGCCGGCAGCGCCCCGAGAAGCAGCGCGGCGTTGGCTGCCAGCACACCCCAGGCACCGAGGCCGAGAAAGACGATCGTGGCCAGCGCAGCCCAGAGCCCCGACAGGTTCTGGGCCAGCAGGAGGGCGATCAGGCCGAGGCCGATGTGGACCAGTGAGGCCCAGCCGTTGACCGCATAGAAGCCGAACAGCTCCGACCAGAGCTCAGGTTGGTCGAACTCCGAGTTCTCGATCAGCCCGGCCAGGCCGAGCAGGATCAGCAGCCCCCCGCTCAGGGTCGCGTACAGCCGCGTATAGCCCACTCTCTCCACCCGCCTATTCTCGCGACTGGCCCGGTTGCGCGCTGTGTGCTTCATCTAGGCTTCGTCGCCGTGGCCTACTGCTACCGCCATCCCGATGTCGAGACCCGTGTCTCCTGCTCGAGCTGTGACCGGCCGATCTGCCCGGACTGCATGACCCCGACCCCGGTCGGCATGCGCTGTCCGGAGTGCTCGCCGGAGCGGACCCGAGTGACCAGCGGACCCGCGGCTGTCGCGGCGGCCAACGGCAATCCCGCCACCTTCGCCCTGATCGTGATCTCTGTCGGCGCCTACCTGATCGAGATCGCCTCTGGGTCCGGGGGCCTCAACAGCACGGCCAACAGCCTGATCTCCAACTTCGGCCTGCTTGGCGCCGGTGTGGCCGACGGCGAGTTCTACCGGCTGATCACAGGGGGCTTCCTCCACGCCGGGCTGATGCACCTCGGCTTCAACATGTTCGCGCTCTACTTCCTCGGCCGGGTGCTCGAGCCTTCGATCGGCACACCCCGCTTCCTCGCGGTTTACTTCGCTTCGCTGCTGGCCGGCTCCTTCGGCGCCATCCTGCTTTCCGGCAGCTTCGTGCTGACGGTCGGCGCGTCGGGTGCTGTCTTCGGGATCTTCGGCGCGACTTTCATCATTGCCCGTGGTCGGGGCATGAATACGATCGCCCGCGAGATCGGGGTCATCCTCGGCATCAACCTGCTGATCACCTTCGCCATTCCCGGGATCAGCATCGGCGGCCACCTCGGTGGACTGATCGGTGGCGTGCTCTGCGGGCTGCTGATCGTCGCCGGCGAGCGCGGCAGGCTCGGGGCGAATGCCAAGTCGCTCGAATACGGTGGATTCGCCGCCCTTACGGTCCTTTCGGTCTTCGCGGCGATCGCGATCTCCGAGCCGTCCGTCACTTTCAGCGAGCAGCTGGCTGCGGCCGCAAACCTGTTGCCCTTCTGAGTGCCTTCGCGGCAAACCTTTGCCCTGAGTGGTGACACCGCGTAGGATCAACGTCATGGCACTACTCGATGACAATCAGATTTCCGAAAACCTGAAAGACCTCGAAGGCTGGCAACGAAAGGGTGACGAGATCGTCCGCGAGTTCAAGCTCGACGACTTCGTCGGTTCGGTCAAGTTCGTCGATGCCGTGGTCGAGCCGGCCGAGCGCATGGGCCATCACCCGGACATCGCGATCTCCTGGGATACCGTCACGGTTTCGATCTCGACCCACTCGGAGGGCGGCC
>JBBRVF010000337.1:0-2408 GCA_038247145.1 Solirubrobacterales bacterium
CGGGCCGAGAAGCTGGCCGCCCGGGTCGCCGAGCTGGTCCGCGAGAAGCAGCACGGGATCAGGGCCGAGGTTTCGGTCAAGCTTCGTTACCCCGAGACAATGCCCGCCCCAGCCTCCGGCATCGCGACGCAGGAGATCTACACCCTGCTCGGCCGGGCGGTTGCCTCCGCAAGCGAGACCCGAACGGTCACCGGTGTCCAGGCCCAGGGAATGACCGCCTGCCCCTGCGCCCAGGAGATGGTCGCCGACGTCGCCCGCGACCGGCTGCGAGACAGCGGCTATACCGAAGAGCAGGTCGCCGAGATCATCGACCTGGTTCCGATCGCCACCCACAACCAGCGTGGGATCGGCACTCTCTACATCGGCTGCGCCGAAGGTTCGGCCGCCGACCTCGACGCCCGCCGGATGCTGAGGCTGGTCGAGAGCTCGATGAGCTCCGAGATCTACGAACTGATGAAGCGCCCTGACGAGCTCTCTGTGGTCGAGAAGGCCCATGCCCGGCCCCGCTTCGTCGAGGACTGCGTGCGCGAGATGCTGCGTCAGGTGATCGAGACCATCCCCGAGCTAGCTGACGACGCCTTCGTGATGGCGCGCCAGGAGAACCTCGAGACGATCCACCGCCACAACGTGGTCGCCGAGCGTTACGGCCGGCTTTCAGAGGTGCGCGCCGAGATCAACAGCGACCTTCACTCCCAGCGGCACCTCTCGATGCGGGAGTGGCTGAACGAGGCCGGCGCTTAGGCGATCTGGTCCTTGGCGGCGGCGCCCTCGTCCCGGGCCCGCTGCTCGTCGATCCGGCGGCGCAGGCCGAAGAAGTAGTCGAGGCCGCTGATCACGGTCGCTGCAACCGCGAGGTAAACCAGCAGGTCGACCGCGAGCGGTGCCGGGTTGAAGGCGATCAGGGCGAAGACCGCGCCGATCTGGAGCACGGTCTTGACCTTGCCCATCCAGCTGGCGGCGATCACCACACCGCGCTCGGCGGCGATAGACCGAAGCAAAGTGATCGCCAACTCGCGGGCGATGATCACCATCGCGACCCAGGCGGGCAGCCGGCCGAGTGAGACCAGCGAAACCAGGGCAGCGGTGATCAGCAGCTTGTCGGCCAGCGGGTCCATAAGCTTGCCGAAGGTGGTGATCGAGTCCCGGGAGCGGGCGATATAGCCGTCGAGACCGTCGGTCAGCGCGGCCAGGGCGAAGACGATGGCTGCGAGGGTATCGCCATGCGGGGTGCCGTCCAGCAGGGCAACCACCACAACCGGCACCGCGAGGATTCGCAGCAGGGTCAGCAGGTTGGGAAGGTTCAGTGGTACCAAGGGGGGTTCCTCTGGCGCTCGCCCCTGCCGCCGCTCAGCTCTTGGCGTCGGACTTGCTTTTCTCGCGGGCCTCGGCCGCGGTCTGCTCGTCGAGTTCCGCCTTGCGGCTCTCGTTTTCGTCTCCGCCGCCGACCGAATCGCGGAAGCCGCGGATCCCCCTGCCGACCGACTTGGCGGCCTCGGGGATGCGCCTGGGTCCGAGGATCAGAATCGCGATCGCCAGGACGATCAGCAGCTCGGGCACACCGACGTTGGGGAGGAAAGCGAGGTTCGAGATCACGGTGGACCTAGTCTACGGCCATGGGCAACAGAGACCCGGAAGAGCAGGCGGACGGGGCCGGCACGCCCTTGACGGCCCTGGAGCAAGAGATCGTTTCCTGCCGCCGTTGCCCGCGACTGGTGAGCTGGCGCGAGGCGGCCGCCGCCGATCCGCCCCGCCGCCACCGCGGCGAGCAGTACTGGGCGAAGCCGATCCCGGGTTTCGGCGATCCCGAAGCGCTCATCCTGATCGTCGGGCTCGCCCCGGCGGCGAACGGCGCCAACCGTACCGGCCGGGTCTTCACCGGCGACCGGGCCGGCGACTGGCTGTTCGCCTCGCTCCACCGGACCGGCCTTGCCAACCAGGCCGAGAGCGTGCAGACCGGCGACGGGTTGCGACTGCGCGGAGCCTGGATCTCGGCCGTGGTGCGCTGCGCGCCGCCGGCCAACCGTCCGACTCCTGGCGAGCGCGACAACTGCCTGCCCTACCTCGAACGGGAAATCGGGCTGATGCCGGATCTGAAGGTGATCGTCGCCCTCGGCGGCTTCGCCTGGGACGGCGCGCTGCGCGCTCTGAGGGCAGGCGGAACAGGGTTGCCGAGGCCGAGGCCGAAGTTCGGCCACCTCGCTGAGGCGCAACTCGGCGACCTGCTGATAATCGGCTGCTACCACCCCAGCCAGCAGAACACCTTCACCGGCCGACTGACCGAGCCGATGACCGACGAGGTCTTCTCGCGGGCGATTTCGGCGAGTGGCTTGCCGGGCGTGTAAGAATGACCCCATGGGAGGCAAGGGAACCTTCACGCAGGAACCGGTCGCTCAACCGGCCAGGGCGAC
>JBBRVF010000338.1:0-2407 GCA_038247145.1 Solirubrobacterales bacterium
GGGTGGTAACTTCCTCGGCGCTCCGCGGGCAAGCGCGCTCGCCGCCTTCGAAACCAGCGCTTACTCGTTCAAGGCCCTGGCTCAGTCGCTGGAGCCGATGCTGGATCGGGCAAGCCTGGTCGGACTCGACTTCGACGCCGGAGTTGCCTGGCCTTCCTACGACTGGATGGGGGTGGCGAAGGCGGCGCTTGAGTCCACCAGCCGCTACCTGGCCCGCGAGCTCGGACCGAGCGGTCATCGCTGCAACCTGGTCTCGGCCGGACCGATCGCCACCGCGGCTGCCAGCGGGGTCCCTGGCTTCTCCAACCTGGCCGATTCCTGGCGGGCGGCCGCTCCGCTCGGTTGGGAGGTGGACGACCCGTATCCGGTCGCCGACGCCGTATGCATGCTCTTCTCGGACATGTCACGGGCGATCTCCGGCGAGATCGTCCATGTCGACGGCGGCTACCACGCAGTCGGAGGGGTTTCCGCTGTGAAAAGCTCCGCCGATGTACCTGCTCTTTCTGGATGAATCGGGAACGCCCGACGACGACATCTTCGCCCTCGGAGGCTTCGTGGTCAGGGCCTCGGACTGGCATGTCTTGCGACAGCGCTGGGACGCCTGCCTGACCGCCGAAGGCTGGCCGCTCGACAAGGAGCTGAAGTGGTCGGGCACGGTCAACGGTGAGGTGCCGCCGGCAGTCGCCGAAGCCGCCTACGCCTGCCTGCCCACACTCCCGATCGACTGCTTCGTGACCGTGCTCTACACGGCGGTCAGTGGCTACGAGGAGTTCTTCGGCAGCGACGAGAACACCTATTCGACCGCGCTGATGTTCATCGCCGAGCGCTTCCAACGCTTCCTCGACCATCACGATTCATACGGAGTTATCGTGCTGGACAGCCGGATGCGGGAAAGCGACGACCGGCTGCGACGGTTCTTCACCAGGATGCAGCGGGAAGGGACGCCTTTCACCGAGCTCGAGAGGATCGTCGACGGCCTGCTCTTCGGTCCTTCGCATTTCTCGCTCGGCCTTCAGCTGGCCGATCTGGTCGTCAGCTGCTCGCGGGCGGCGACCTTCAGGCTGGGCGATAGCAGCCGCTGGTTCCGTGGCCTCGAGCCTGTCTTCGCACGGCATCCATCAACCGGTCAGGTCGATGGGGTGGGGCTCAAAGTTTTCCCCGATTCGAGCCGGGAAGATTCCAAACTTTTCGACCCTGAAGGGCAGGTCTGACCGGTGCGTCGAATCCTCAGGGCCGAGGACTCGGATCCCGGTGACTTCGTCGGCCTGCTGAAGGCGGTCGTAGTACCGAGGCCGATCGCCTGGGTTTCGACGCTTTCGGCCGAAGGTGTGCCGAACCTTGCGCCGCATTCCTTCTTCACGGTCGCCAGCCAGCTGCCGCCGATAGTGCAGTTCACCTCGATCGGCCGCAACGACTCGCTGCGAAATGCGACCGAAACCGGTGAGTTCGTGATCAACCTTGCCAACCGCAGGCTGTTCGAACAGATCAATGCCACCGGCACCAACTACCCGCCTGATGTCGACGAGTTCGAGGCGGTCGGGGTCGAGCCGGAGCCGTCGGATCTGGTCTCACCGCCGCGGGTCGCCGGATCGCCCGCGGCGATCGAATGCGTCACCGAAAGCACGGTCGAATTCGAGCATTCGGTGGTTGTCTTCGGAAGGGTGGTCGCGATCGCAGTCGACGAAGGCGTGCTCGACGGCGAGCACCCTGACATTGAACGGCTCAAGCCGCTGGCCCGACTCGGCCGCGATGAATGGTCCGAGATCGGGCCGCTGCTGCGAGCCGCCCGAATCCCCTACGAAGGCTGAGCCGGGCTACTTGCCGAGGCCGAGTACGGCGAAGGCGCCGGTCTCGACCGAGAACCTGGCGTCGCCGGCGCGTTTGGCTTCCTGGACCACGGCATTGGCCACCTTGGGGGCGACGTCGCGGTCGAATACGGAGGGGATGATGTAGTCCTCGGAGAGGTCGTCGTCGCTGACTACACCGGCGATTCCGCGGGCGGCCGCCATCTTCATCTCTTCGGTGATCTGCGGGGCGCCGGCATCGAGGGCACCGCGGAAGATCCCCGGGAAGCAGAGCACGTTGTTGATCTGGTTCGGGTAGTCCGATCGGCCGGTGGCCATGATGCGCACATACGGCGCCGCCTCCTCGGGCATCACCTCGGGGTTCGGGTTGGCCATGGCGAAGACGATCGCGTCACGGTTCATCTTCTCCAGGGCCTTGGCTTCTATCACGCCGGGTCCGGAGAGGCCGATGAACAGGTCCATGCCTTCGATCACTTCGTCGGGCGTGCCGAGAAGGTGCTCCGGGTTCGAGTTCTCCGCATACCAGCGCTTGATCCCGGTCATCTCGCCCGACTCGTAGTCCGAGCGGGTGGTTGAGAGCGCGCCGTGGCGGTCGCAGCCGA
>JBBRVF010000339.1:0-2403 GCA_038247145.1 Solirubrobacterales bacterium
CGGCGTCGTCCGGAAGAGCGGCGCTGTTCGCGGCCCAGTTCTCCCTTTCCCACCTGTTCTGGCTTCTCACCTCCCCGATCGCCGGCGTGGCCGGCCAGGTGCTCGGGCTCGGTCTCACGGCTGGCCTGCTCGCCGTGCTGGCGGCATTCGGCGTCGGCTATTCGGCTTTCGTATGGCCTGCCGAGTCAGATCCCGACCCACCGCATCGGCCGCCTCCTGTGTCAGCACCGTTCGCCGGGCCGGTCAACCCGCTTGAATAGTCCGGATGAACTCGCGCCGAAACAGCATCGCTCTGGGCCTGCTCGTCCTCATCGTCGCCGGCGGCCTCTTCGTCGCCCTTCGGCCCGGTGACTCGGACGAAATAACCGCTTCGCCCCAGACGGTCACGACCCCCGAAGCGGAAGTGACGACCGGGGAGACGCCGCCGGCCGCAAAGCCGTCGAAGCCCGAAGCGCCGAAGGTCCCGACCATCGTGGTCCGCGCGGGGGGGCCGGTCGGAGGCGTGCTCGACATCGACGTCAAGGAGGGCGATCGAATCCGTTTCAACGTGGAGTCGGATGTCGAAGAAGAGGTTCACGTCCACGGCTTCGACATCACCGAAGACGTGGCGCCCGGCAAGACGGCGTCGTTGGACTTCGGCGCCGACTTCACCGGAATCTTCGAGGCTGAACTCGAGTTCTCCGGGGTGCCGATCGCCGAAATCCAGATCAACCCCTGAGCTGAGTCCTTACTTCAGGACCCGGATCAGCTTCTTGTTGACGAACTCCTCCATCCCATAGCGGCCGAGTTCGCGTCCGAACCCCGAACGCTTGACTCCGCCGAAAGGCAACTCGGCGCTGTCGGCGCCGACCCCGTTGACGTAGACCATTCCGGTATCGAGGCCGTCGGCCACCCGCATCGCCTGGTCGGGATCGTCGGTGAAGACGTAGGAGCCGAGTCCGAAGTCGGTGTCGTTTCCGAGCTGGATCGCTTCCTCTTCGGAGCCGACCTTGAAAACCATCGCCACCGGCCCGAAGAACTCCTCGCCGTATGCGTCGTTGTCCGGGGTGACTTCGGTCAGGACGGTGCCCTGGAAGAAGTTGTCCTTGCGCTCGCCGCCGACCACGACGTTGGCACCCTGCTCGACCGCCCGGTCAAGCTGCTCCTGGAGTCGCTCGGTTGCGTCGGAGGAAGAAAGCGGTCCCATCTCGGAATCGTCGGAGGAGGGATCGCTGGCTTCGACCGCGCTCACGCCGGCGGTGAACTTGCCGAGGAAGTCTTCGTAGAGATCCTCATGGACAATGAAGCGCTTGGCCGCGTTGCAGGACTGGCCGGAGTTGTCCAGCCGGCCGCCAACTGCCGCTTCGACCGCTTCGTCCATGTTTTCGGTTCCGAGCAGGATGAACGGGTCAGAGCCGCCGAGTTCAAGTACCACCTTTTTCAGGTTGCGACCGGCGATCTCGGCCACGGCCGCACCGGCCCGTTCCGATCCGGTCAGCGACACGCCGCGGACACGGGGATCGGCGATGACATCGGCGATCTGGTCGGTCGAAGCGAAGATCGTCTGGTAGGCACCTTCGGGAAAGCCGGCATGTTCGAACATCGACTGGATCGCCAGCGCCGACTCGGGGCACTGTCCTGCCGGCTTGAGCAGGATCGTATTGCCGAGGGCAAGGTTCGGACCGGCAAAACGGGCCACCTGGTAGTAGGGGAAGTTCCAGGGCATGATCCCCAGCAGCGGGCCGGTCGAGGACCGCCTGATGATTCCGGTCCCATCGCCACCGAGCAGGTCGATCTTTTCGTCCTTGAGAAATTCTTCCGCGTTTTCAGCGTAGTAGCCGTAGATGTCGGCGCAGAAATCCACCTCGCCAAGGGACTGCTCCATCGGCTTGCCCATCTCGCGCACGATGATGCCTGCGAGTTCTTCGCGACGCTCGGTGTGGGCGTCGGCCACCTTCTGGACCATCGCGGCGCGCTCGGCAACGGTGGTTTCGAGCGACCAGTTCGAGTAGGTGCCGCTCGCCATGCCGACCGCGCTGTCGAGTTCCGCATCCGAGATCTGCTCGTACTCCTTGACCGTCTCGCCGTTGGCCGGGTTTACCACTGCGTAACTGCTCATAATTCTCCAATCCTCGGAACTGTCAGGGCTGAACTCCTGATCGCAGCTTACCCGCCGGGGGCAGGGTCGCAAACCGGTGACCGGGTCCCTTCCGCCGGAAGCGGGGCGGTTGGGCCGCCGGGATCGTTATCGTTGACCTCCAGTCCCTGCCCGGCTGAGCGGCACCGAAACTTGTCGGCTGAGCGGGGTTTCAGTACCGGAAGCGCCTAAGACCCCTCAGAATCGCCGGTCGATTCCCGACCCGGCACCAATCGCCCTGTAACTGCATGAAGCTCCTGACCGACATCCAGAAGGAACTCCTGATC
>JBBRVF010000340.1:0-2391 GCA_038247145.1 Solirubrobacterales bacterium
GGGCTGGTACCGCGGCGCACTCGGAGCGCTCATCGGCGCCGCCTTCGGCTTCGGCCTCGTAATTGCCCTGCGGGCGATCTCCGGCCTCGATGTCTTCCAGACCGAGCAGACCGGCTACCCGCATGTAATCGTACCGCTGGTCACCGCTCCGTTCGGCTTCCTGATCGGATTCGGAGCCTTTGACTACTGGTTCCGCTGGGCCGCCGGAAAGCCGACCGTCCCTGAAGACCACTCCAACCACGGTGCCACGCGCTGGCAGGACTACTTCAAGTTCAATACCGACCACAAGGTCATCGGTATCCAGTACACGGTCACCACGCTGGTCTTCTTCTTCATCGGCGGGGCTTTCGCGCTGCTGATCCGCGCCGAACTTGCCCAGCCCGGCACCCAGGTGGTCGATCCGAACGTCTACAACGGCCTGTTCTCGACCCACGCGGTCATAATGATCTTCCTCTTCATCATCCCGATGTTCGCCGGCCTGGCCAACTACGTGCTGCCGCTGATGATCGGCGCACCGGACATGGCCTTCCCCAGGCTGAATGCGCTCAGCTTCTGGCTGCTGCCGATCGCCGGAATCATCTTCCTCAGCAGCTTCCTCGCCCCGGGAGGTGCCTTTGACGCCGGCTGGACCGGGTACGCGCCACTTTCCACAGGTGCTCCGCTCGGGCAATCCTTCTTCAACATCGGTGTGCAGTTTGCGGGTGCTTCGTCTATTGCAACCGCACTCAACTTCCTGGTCACGATCATCACGATGCGTGCCCCGGGGATGAATCTCTGGCGAATGCCGCTGCTGGTCTGGGCCAACCTTTCGACCTCGCTGCTCGTGGTCGGCGCGACCCCGTTCGTCGCCGGGGCCCAGTTCATGGTGCTTTTCGACCGCATCCTCGGCATGAACTTCTTCCAGTTCCTCGAGGGTGGCGACGTGATCAGCTACCAGCACATCTTCTGGTTCTACTCCCACCCGGCGGTCTACATCATGATCTTGCCGGGCTTCGGGATCGTCTCGGAGATCATCTCGACCCATTCGAGGAAACCTGTCTTCGGCTACCGATTAATGGCGCTGGCATTGATCGGAATCGTGGTGCTCAGCTACTCGGTCTGGGCCCACCACATGTTCGTCTCCGGCATGTTCGACTGGCTGCGTGTGCCGATCATGATCACCACGCTGCTGATCGCCGTGCCGACCGGCATCAAGATCTTCTCCTGGCTCGGCACCATGTTCTACGGCAAGATCCATACCTATTCGACGGCGATGCTGTTCGCTCTCGGATTCATCGTCACTTTTACGGTCGGTGGGATCAGCGGGGTAATGCTCGGTATGGTGCCGCTCGACATCCACGTGACGGACACCTACTTCATCGTCGCCCACCTCCACTTCGTATTGTTCGGTGGATCCGTCTTCACGATCTTCGCCGGGATCTACCACTGGTTCCCGAAGATGACCGGGCGCATGTACGACGAGAAGCTCGGCCGGGTCCACTTCTGGGGCACCATGGTCGGCACCTGGGGCACCTTCCTCCCGCAGCACTGGATCGGCCTCGACGGCATGCCGCGAAGGGTCTCCGACTACGCCAGCACCTACGGCGACTGGAACCTTTTGATCAGCGTCTTTGCCTTCATCCTCGGTTCCGTCCAGCTCATCTTCGTCTACAACATGATCGTCAGCTGGCGCTTCGGCCCCAAGGCCGGGAACAACCCGTGGCGCGCCAATACCATCGAGTGGCAGGTCAGCTCGCCGCCGCCGGTCTTCAACTTCGACGAGATCCCGAGAGTCGTCGGCGGGCCGTACGAATACGGCACCCCGGGCGCCCGCCACGCGATCATGGGTGACGAGGACGAGCCCGAGCTTCCAGGTCCCAAGCCTTCGACCGTGAAGGAGCCGGCTTGAAGCCCCTCCTGATATTCCTCAACGAGGTCGCCGGCGGCCGCAAGCTGCTCGCCGCGACCAGGGAGCGTGCCGCCGAGGCGTCCTACGTCGTCGTCGTTGCCCCGCAGAACCAGCCTGTGGCCGGACAGTTGATCCAGCCCGATGAGGCCCGTGAGGCCGCCCGCAGCCGGGTCGAAGTGACCCTCGCCATTCTTGAGGAATTCGGGATCGAGGCCGTCGGCGAGATCATGGACCCCGACTCCGACCTTGCCCTCGGCGACGCCATCCGCAGCCACCGGCCGAGCGAAGTCCTGCTCTCCTGCCTCTACGACACCCGCTTCGGCTTTACCCGCAAGGACCTGGTCGAATGGGCGGAGTACGAGTTTGAGCCGGAGACGAAGGTGACCCACATCCCGGTTCGCATCGAGGAAGACTCGATCCGCCAGGACCTGACCCACACCCTGGTAGTCGCCAACCAGACCTTGTCAGACCCCGACCTCGCCAAGCGGCTGATCGACAGCGCA
>JBBRVF010000341.1:0-2388 GCA_038247145.1 Solirubrobacterales bacterium
CCGGCGCCCGACATGAGCTCGGGTGCGATTTCCATCTGGGTTGCGGGCGAGCAGGAGGCGGCCAAGGCCGAAAGGTGCCTGGCCAAACTCGGACACTCGGTGAGCCCGGTCAACGAGGTCTGAAGTGAGTCACGAGTCCGTGCCAAACGGCGGCGAGCCGCAGCACTTCGCACCGGCAGGACCACTCGTCGGCGCGCTGACTCCGCCGGCCGACAAATCGATTTCCCACCGCGCGGCAATAATCGGCGCGATCGCCGACGGGCCGACCCGGGTCAGCAACTTCCTCGACTCCGATGACACTCGTTCGACTCTGAGCGCCGTCGCCAACCTGGGGGCCATGGTCAACCCCGAGCCGCGCGACTTCATGCCGGAGAAGTTCACCATCGAAGGGGTCGGGCCGGGCGGGCCGCGCAGTCTCGGCCGGATCGACGTCGGCAATGCCGGAACTCTGATGAGACTGCTGCCCGGCTGGATCGCCGGTTACGACGGCGGCCTGTGGAGGATGAACGGCGACGCTTCGATTCGCAAGCGACCGGTTGACCGCGTCGCCGAACCCCTTCGGCTGATGGGAGCACAGATAGAGGTCACTGACGGCCGCTTTCCGCCGATCCGAATCGACGGCCGCTCCCTCACCGGGATCGAGTACGAACTGCCTGTGGCCAGCGCCCAGGTCAAGTCCTGCCTGCTGATCGCCGGGCTCAGGGCGCAAGGTCCGACCACGGTGATCGAGCCGCTGGCCACCCGCGACCACACCGAGGTCATGCTCGAGGCGTCCGGGGCGAAGATCGAGCGCGGAGACGGTCGGATCACCGTGTGGCCGAGCCCGAACCTCAAGCTGGACGAGGTCGAAGTCCCGGCCGACATCTCGTCGGCCGCCTTCTTTCTGGTCGCCGCCTCCATCGTGCCGCGCTCGCAGATCGTGCTCGACAGGATCGGCATCAACCCGACTCGCACCGGCATCCTGAGCATCCTCGAACGCATGGGTGCGGAGATCGAGGTCGAGCCGCAGGACACAGGAACGGGTCATGCGGGAGGCGGGGGAGAGCCGATCGGCCGGATCACCGTGCGCTCATCCGATCTGCACGGCACCCGGGTCGAAGGCGAAGAAGTCCCGCTGGCAATCGACGAGCTGCCGCTGGTTGCGCTGGCAGCCTGCTTCGCCGAAGGGGAGACCGTGATCGCCGATGCCGAGGAGTTGAAACGCAAGGAATCCGACCGGATCGCGGTCGTGGTCGATGCCCTCACGGGACTCGGCGCCGAGATCGAGGCCACCGAAGACGGCATGGTCATCACCGGAACCGGCGGCCTCCGTGGCGGAACGGTCAACTCGCATGGCGACCACCGCATCGCCATGCTCGGAGCGGTCGCCGGAATTGCCAGTCGCGAAGGGGCCGCAGTGATCGACATGGAAGCCGCCTCGGTCAGCTACCCCGGCTTTGCCGCCGACCTGGCAAGGATCAGCTGAGAGTGGTGTCGGGCGCGGCCTCGGTGGCGAACTGCTCTCCGACCCAGTCGTCGAGCATCTGCCAGCGGTCGTAAAGCCACTCGGTTCTGGCGGTTTCACCTGACGGGAGGTCCGAAGCGGGGTAACGCCAGAAACGGACCTTGATCGTCTTGCCGACCAGGACTCCGGCGCGGATGTCGGCGATGGTACGGACTCCGTCGAAGCCGTAGTGGGCGCAGAAGACGATGTCGGTTCCTGACGCCGCTTCGTCGATCAGAGCCAGCGGGCCGCCTAGTCGGGGCGGCAGCAGATGATTGAGCCGATTCGCGAACGCAGCGATTTCCGGCTGGCGCTCGGTGATGACCTCCTGGGCCCGGGCGATCTTCTTCGGCGTTGGCCGGGTGCCCTCCGGGTAGATGCCGAGGATCTCGCCCGGACTCATGTCGCGGGTAAGGCGCCGCACCTGGTTGATCTCGGTGTCGGGATCGGGCGAGCCGCGCTTGATGAAGACGGTGGGGATCCAGCGGCCGCCGATGTCGATCGCCGGCAGCGACCGGATTTCCTGCTTGATCACGAAGCGCACTCCGATTCCGTAAGTACGGCCGATGAATACATCCGGGATCAGGTTGTCGAGGATGCTGGCGTGCCGCAGCATCAGGATGAAGGGGCCCTTCTCCGTAAGGTTGAGATCCTCGATCTCGAACTTCATCCAGAATAGGATGCGCACCGCGTCGAGGTGGTTGCGGGCCCACCTGATCCTCAGTACGTAGATCCAGCGGCGACGCCGGATCGAGCCGGAGTTGAACGGACCGCCGGTCAGCAGGTAGATGAAGGGCAGCTTGACCAGCGCCTCAAGCTCTCCAAAGAGGAAGATCCAGAGCCCCGGAAGCAGCCTTACGTAAACCCACGGCTTGCGCTGCTTCAGCCACATGGTGAGGTCTACC
>JBBRVF010000342.1:0-2347 GCA_038247145.1 Solirubrobacterales bacterium
GAGGGAGAGGAACTCGAGGTAGCCGGCCGGGTCGACCAGTTGGAGATTCGGGTTGATCTCGACCTCTCCGGCGAGGCGGGCGCGGGTGCGGGGGTGGACCGGGAAGAGGACCGGGAGGTCGGCGGCGACCAGGTTGAGGGCCGAGATCGCTTCGAACAGCAGCGCGCCATCGACCAGGGCGGGACGGTGAAGGGTTACCAGCAGGTAGCCGCCTGGCTCAACCCCGTACTCGCGGCAGGCTTCCAGCGGGCGGAAGCGGTCCTCGAGGGCGACCAGGCTGTCGATCATCGTATTCCCGACGAAGTGGACCTTTCCGGCCGGGATGCCTTCGATCTCGAGGTTCCGGATCGCTTCTTCGCTGTGGACGTAGAGCTGCTCCGAGATCGCGTCGGTCAGGATTCGATTGATTTCCTCCGGCATCTCGCGGTCGTAGCTTCGAAGTCCTGATTCGATGTGGGCGACCGGGATTCCCAGCTTGACCGCGGTCAGTGCGGCGGCGAGCGTGGAGTTGACGTCACCGGGCACGACAAGCAGATCCGGCCGGTCGGCGGTCAGCAGTGGCTCCAGTCTTTCCATGACTCTGGCCGTCTGAACGGCATGGCTGCCGGAGCCGACCTCGAGCATGTGGTCAGGGGCGGGAACGCCGAGCTGCTCGAAGAAGATCTGCGACATCATGCGGTCGTAGTGCTGGCCGGTGTGCACGATCTCCTGGTCCAGGTCCGGGATCCGGTCGCTCAGGGCAGCGATGACCGGGGCCATCTTGACGAAGTTCGGCCTGGTTCCCAGGACGTGGAGAATTCGCATCAGGGCGCACACTATCCCTGCAAAAGGACGCCGCAGGGGTGCCCGCCGCCAGATTTTGATTGAATGCCCATCCCCATGCCGAAGATGAAGACACATTCGGGCGCCAAGAAGCGCTTCAAGCGGACTGCCTCCGGCAAGCTCCGCGGCCGCAAGGCCTACTCCAGCCACATCCTGGAGAAGAAGTCGCAGAAGCGCAAGCGCAACATGAGGCAGCCGGTGGCGATCAAGAAGGTCGACGAGCCTCGCGTGAACAAGCTCCTGGGGGGCAAATAGATGCCTCGCGTAAAGCGTTCGGTCAACGCCCGCAAAAAGCGGCGCAAGGTTCTTGAAGAGGCCAAGGGTTATAACGGCCGCAAGAAGTCTTCTTACAAGCTGGCCAAAGAGCAGGTCATGCGCTCGGGCCAGTACGCCTACCGCGACCGCCGGGTCCGCAAGCGTGAGTTCCGCCGCCTCTGGATCGCAAGGATCAACGCCGCTGCCCGCATGGAGGGCATGAGCTACTCCGAACTGATTCACGGGCTCAGCGCCGCCGGCGTCGAGGTCAACCGCAAGATGCTCGCCGACATCGCGGTTCACGACCGCGAGGACTTTCGCCGATTTGTCGAGATCGCCCGGGAGGGTGCCGCCGCCTGACGCGCGTCGGCACTTCGAACCTTTCGGGCGGCTTCGCAATTGCGAGCCGCCTTTTTTTGTGAGGAAACATGATCACCAGCCCAGACAACGAAAAACTGAAGATCGTACGCAAGCTCCGGCAGAAGAAGCACCGGGAAAAGCTCGGCCTGTTCGTGACCGAAGGCGAAGACCTGGCAGCGGCCGGCCTGGCAGCCGGCAGGCAGCCGAAAGCTCTTCTTGTGCACCCCGATGCCGGCATCGAAGGCGAGCCGGTCGAGCCGGAACTGCTGGACCGGGCTTCGGGCCTTGGCTCGGGTACACGCGTGATCGGCATCTGGCCGGTGGTCTGGACCGACGAACCTGCCGACATCTGCGTATTCCTCGATGCCGTCTCGGACCCGGGCAATATCGGCACGATCATACGAACGGCAGACGCGATGCTTGACGCCACGGTCGTTGTCGGCCCGGGAAGCGCCGATCCATTCTCGCCCGGGGCGGTCCGGGCCAGTATGGGCTCGGTCTTCACCCAGCCCGTGATCAGGGCCGGGATCGAGGCGACTCCGGAGCCGCGCATCGCGATGGTTGCCGCGGGCGGCAGCAGGCCGGAAGCCCACGACTCCCCGGTGACCCTCTGCCTCGGCTCGGAGCGCGAAGGCCTTTCGGCGGCGGTGTTGAAGGTTTGCTCGCAAAGCTGGACGATTCCGCTGCGTGAGGCGGGCCCGGAATCGCTGAACGTGGCAGCCGCGGCGGCGATCGCCTGTGAGCGGATATCGTCGCCCCCGGCGGCGCCGGAATCGAGCTAGGGAGAAACAATGGTCGAGAGAATTGAAGAGATCGAGGTCGAGGCGGTGGCCGCGGTGAAGGCCGCGGACTCGACCGCCGCGCTTGAGCAGGCCAGGGTCAGGTACCTGGGCCGCAAAGCCGAGCTGAC
>JBBRVF010000343.1:0-2346 GCA_038247145.1 Solirubrobacterales bacterium
AACCCGGGAGGAGCGATCCTCCGCGAGGGCGTCTCCGGTTTCGGCGAGGAATCCGGCAACTGCGGCTTTGGCCTCCTGCGGGTCTTCCGCGTCGGCGGCGATCCGCACCAGTCGCGACCCGATGATCACTCCATCGGCCAGCGATCCGACCTCTGCCGCCTGCTCCGGGCTGCCGATGCCGAAGCCGACCGCCACCGGCACGCTGGCCTTCTCGCGCACGTCTTCGACCAGTTCACGAAGGTGGGCCGGCAGCTCGCCACGCTCACCGGTCGTACCGACGGTGGAGACGACGTATACGAATCCGGTCGCCACTTTGCAGATCTCGGTCCGGCGCGCCTCCAGTGTGGTCGGCGCGATCAGCGGGATCACTGCCAGGCCGGCCTCGGCCAGCACCCGCCGCGCCTCCTCGTCCTCGCCCAGCGGCAGGTCGGGCACGATCACCCCGCAGGCGCCGGCGTCGGTCGCCCTCGAAGCGAAGCCGGCCGGCCCTTCGCCGCCGAGGATCATGTTCGTATAAGCCATGAGCACAACCGGAACCCGGTCCGATATCCGGCGGCAGATGTCGAGCACGGTCTCCAGCTTCACTCCGGCCTCGAGCGCAGTCGTGGCGGCGGCATGGATGACCGGACCGTCGGCCAGCGGATCAGAAAACGGAACACCGAGCTCGATCAGATCGGCCCCGCCTTCAATGTAGGCCTCGGCGATCCCGGCGGAGGTATTGGCATCGGGAAAGCCGCCCATCATGTAGGGCATGAGGGCCGCCCGACCCTCTCTGCTCGCGCTCGCAAAGGCCGCTTCGATCCTCGCTGCACCGGCCCCGTTCTGCGATTCGGCCACGCTCAGGAGTCCTTCATGCCGAGCACCTCGGCCAGGTCTTTGTCACCGCGGCCCGACAGGCAGACGATGTCGTATCCGGACTCGCCGGTCCGGCCTTCCGCCAACAGCCAGGCGATCGCATGAGAGGTCTCCAGAGCCGGGATGATGCCTTCCAGCCGGCTCAGCTCGCGGAAAGCCGAAAGCGCATCGCGGTCGGTCACCGCGACGTACTTCGCCCGGCCCGAATCTCGCAGCCAGGCATGCTCGGGGCCGACGCCGGGATAGTCGAGCCCGGCCGAGACCGAGTGGGCCTCGAGGATCTGGCCTTCGTCGTCGGCGATCACGGCCGAGAGCGATCCGTGGAGGACCGAGGTCCTGCCGGCGCTGAGCGAAGCCCCGTGGCGCCCGGTCGCTACTCCTTCGCCGGCGGCTTCGACGCCGATCAGAGCAACTTGTTCGTCCGGGACGAAGGCGGCAAAGGTTCCGATCGCATTCGAGCCTCCACCAACGCAGGCAATCACCCGCTCCGGCAGCTCGCCTTCTTTCGCCAGAGCCTGGGCGCGGGCTTCGTCGCCGATCACTCGCTGAAGGTCGCGGACCAGTTCCGGGAACGGGGCCGGACCGACAACTGACCCGATGACGTAGTGAGTCGTTTCGACGTTGGCAACCCAGTCGCGGATCGCGGCACTGACCGCCTCCTTGAGCGTGCGGGCGCCGGCTTCCACCGGCACGACTTCCGCTCCGAGCAGGCCCATGCGCTCGACGTTGGGGCGCTGACGGCGGATGTCTTCGCTACCCATATAGACGACGCATTCGACATCGAGCAGGGCGCAGGCTGTGGCGGTGGCGACCCCGTGCTGGCCGGCGCCGGTCTCGGCGATCACGCGAGGCTTGCCCATTCGCTTGGCCAGCAGGACCTGGCCGATCGCATTGTTGATCTTGTGGGCGCCGGTATGGGCGAGGTCCTCACGCTTGAGGTAGATCCTGCGACCGACCCGCCCGCTCAGCCTCTCGGCCAGATAAAGGGGCGTCGGACGGCCGATGAAGTCCCGTCTGAGGTCTTCGAGTCGGGCGACGAAGTCCTCGTCCTTCTGCGCCTCGGCCCAGGCCTTCTCGAGCTCGTCGAGGGCGGGGATCAGCGTCTCGGGAACGTAGCGTCCGCCGTAGGGTCCGAATCGACCGGGCACCTGGGATTCGGCATTGCCCACAGCAGCGGCCGTGGGTGCGGCAGCAGCGGCCGTGGGTGCGGCAGAGCGCTCGATCATGACCCGACCACCGGCGTATATCTGGCAGCCTCGAAGAAGCTCGCCATCCTGCCAAAGTCCTTGACTCCCGGCTTCAGTTCGGTCCCGCTGGCCACATCCACCCCATCGGGACGGGTCAGGCGGATCGCTTCGGTCACGTTTTCGGGATTGAGGCCGCCGGCGAGCATGAAAGGAACGCCCGAGTGGTGCTCGGCCAGCAGGTCCCAGTCGAAAGTCTGTCCGGTGCCACCAAACTGGCCGCCGCTGCCGGTGTCGAAGAGGTGAA
>JBBRVF010000344.1:0-2329 GCA_038247145.1 Solirubrobacterales bacterium
ACGGGCGAGCGCGTCCTTCTTGCCCTCGCCGGTGACCAGGAACAGCAGCTTGCGCGCTTCGTCGATCGGGGGGTAGGTCAGGGTCATCCGCCTCGTGCCCCGGTACTCGCCCCCGGTCAGGGCGACGCGCCGATCCCGAACGTCGAGAACCGGGTCGCCGGGTACCAGCGACGCCGTATGCCCGTCTGGTCCGAGGCCGAGGTGGACCAGGTCGAGGCGCTCGGGAAGCGAGTATGCGTATGTGGCGGCGGCTGTCTCGAGATCGTCGGCGCCGACCGGCATCGGCCGGATCGCCGCCTGGCAGATCAGAGGCAGACTGAGGACCAGGTGGGTCAGGTTGCGCTCCGGGCTTCCGGTCGGCGCGATCCGCTCATCCACCTGAAACAGGCTGGTCTTCGACCAGTCCATGCCGCCGTCGGCCAGGAGCTCCAGGGTCTTCCACGGAGTCTTGCCCCCACTTACCGCGAAGTTGAAACGCCCCCGCTCGGAAATCGCCTCAGCGGCGCTGAGCTCGATGAACGCCGCCGCGTCGCGGGCGGCTTCGTCCGCATCGGAAACCGTGCGGGTCAGCATCGGATTCGACCAATCTCGAGTCGGCCCGACACCGGCCCTACTTTCCCCCGTCGGCTGAAGGATCGCTGCCGTCGCTATCGGAGGGCTTTTCGTCGTGACCGCCGAACTGCTTGCGCATCGCCGACATGACCTTGTCGCCGAAGTCGCCGAGTCCGCGGGAAGAAAAGCGCTCGTAGAGGGCGGCTGTCAGGACCGGGGCCGGCACCCCTTCTTCGATCGCTGCGATCGAAGTCCAGCGGCCCTCGCCGGAGTCGGATACGCGGCCGGAGAACTCCTTCAGATCGGGCGAATCCGCAAGTGCGGCGGCGGTCAGGTCGAGCAGCCAGGAGCCGATCACGCTGCCGCGGCGCCAGACTTCGGCCACCTCGGGGATGTCGATGTCGTACTGGTAGTACTCGGGGTTCTCCATCGGTGCGGTTTCGGCGTCCTGTTCGCGACTCGCCTTGCCGGCATCGGCGTTCTCGAGGATGTTCAGACCTTCCGCAAAGGCCGCCATGATGCCGTACTCGATGCCGTTGTGGACCATCTTCACGAAGTGGCCGGCACCGGCCTGGCCGCAGTACAGGTAGCCCTTCTCCGCCGGTGAAGGATCCCCGGTCAGTCCGGGCGTACGCTCGGCATCGCCGACCCCCGGGGCGATCGTCGCGAAGATCGGCTCGATGCGCTCGTAGGCCTTCTCGGGCCCGCCGATCATCAGGCAGTAGCCGCGCTCCAGCCCGAACACGCCCCCGCTGGTGCCGCAGTCGAGGTGGTCAATGCCATTCCCGGCCAGCTCGCCGGCGATCCGGATGTCGTCGCGGTAGTAGGTATTGCCCCCGTCGATCACCGCATCGCCCGACTCGAGCTCGTCCGCCACGGCCGCGATCGTCTTGCGGGTGATCTCCCCGGCCGGGACCATGATCCAGACCGCCCGGGGCGGGGTCAGTTTTGCGGCCAGATCGGCGAGGTCGGAGGCCGGGGTCGCGCCTTCTTCGCCGAGCGACTTCGTCACCTCCGGATTCACGTCGTAGACCACGCAGCTGTGACCGTCGCGCATCAACCTTCGGGCGATGTTCGCCCCCATCCGACCGAGACCCACTATTCCGATTTCCATGACCGCATACTAAGCGCGGTATCGGCCACCGTCTCGGTCGACACCGAGGTCACGACCAGCGGGTACGCTCCCACGCATGAGCAAGCAAGCGGATTCGAACGGCACAGGAGCACCAGAGGCAAGCGACGCACTGGTGATTTTCGGCATAACCGGAGACCTCGCCCGCAAGATGACCTTCCGGGCCCTGTACCGGCTCGAGAAGCGGGGCAAACTTGACTGCCCGATTATCGGCGTCGGCCGCCGCTCCGACTGGGGTCACGAAACGATGCGCCAGCGCGCTCGCGAAGCGATCGTCGACACGCTCGGGGAAGTCGACGAAGAAGTGTTCGGGCGGCTGGCTGCCCGGATGCGCTTCGTCGCCGGCAACTTCGACGAGCAGTCGACATACGTGACTCTCACGAAAGAACTCGCCGAGTACGAACGGCCGATCTTCTACCTGGAGATTCCGCCGAGTCTGTTCTCGCCGGTGATCCACCACCTTCACCAGGCCGGTCTGACGCCGAAGGGCCGCTTCGTGATCGAGAAGCCATTCGGCCACGACCTGGCTTCGGCCCGCGCTCTCCAGGCCGATCTGACCGAGAACCTGAGAGAGGACCAGATCCTCAGGATCGACCATTACCTCGGCAAAGAGCCGGTCATGGACATCACCTACCTGCGCTTCGC
>JBBRVF010000345.1:0-2321 GCA_038247145.1 Solirubrobacterales bacterium
ACAAGGGATAACGACGAAGCGGTTTGGGACGCTTGAGTCTCTGCATCTTCGCGGTCAGTGCGCGAACGGCTGCACGGGACGGAATGTTGTCAGAGAACAGAATGACGCCGCCGATCCGACCGTTGCCTATGCCCCTCCTGACCACTTTCGGAATCGAGGTGCCGGAGAAACCGACTACGGTCCGCTGCCCGGCCAGGGTGTTGGGTCCCAGGCCGCGCGAAGGCGGGGCCGACGCGTCCCGGGGTTTGTCGCGCGGCTTTTCGGCAGTCGAGCCGGCTCCACTAAGCAGGCCAGCGGTCAGGGCGAGGCAGGCGAGCAGTCCGGCGCCGAATGCGGCCCGGTGGCGCCGTTTCCGGATCAACGCGTCACTCGCGGGACTCTCGTGGTCTCTGTCACCCTGGCCGACCATCGCTTCCAACTATGACATCGAGGTGTCTCCCCGAGAGTTCAACCCGCATCCCTGCAGACTCGAGCAGGCCCGCGACCGACACGGAGTCGGCCGGCATCTTCGACGCTGTCAGGACGATCCGGGCGACATCGCCACGGGTGGCTTTGGCCATGTGCGAGACGGCCTTGCGCTCGCCGTCCTTCTCGGTGAAGGCGCGTACCGGCAACAGGGATGCCCGTTTCGGCCTCCAGGCGGCCGAGTAGGCACCGGAGCGCATGTCGAGGATCAGCCCTCCCTCGCGATCATGGCCGGCATGCTCCATCGCGGCGGCCAGTGGTGCCCTCCAGTAGGCGGCCAGCCCGGAGATCCGGGGCAGTCTGGCCTTCATCGAGAGCCGGTAGTACGGAATCCGGTCGGAGGGTCTGAGCATGCCCCACAGGGCGCTCGCGATCAGGACATGGCCGGCCGCCCGCCCGGTGGCCGCGGTTCCGAGATCGCCCAGGCCCAGGCGCTCGTAAAGCACGCCCGAATAGACCTCGGCGGCCGGGGCGGCGGGGGCGGAAGCGATGGCGGCATCTTTGGCGATCTCGCCGGCCTGGCCCGGTGAGATAGCCAGCGCCTCGAGGGCCTTGGCCTGCGGGCGATCTGCGAGCTTCTCCAGCTTCTCGATCAGCCGCATGCGGTTCTCGCCGAGCTGTTCGTGGAAGACCAGCGACCCCGGGTCGACCGCGGGCTCGTCGACGGGCTCGGACTTGCCTTCGGAAGGTGGCAGCAGGATCATGACACCGAAATCGCTCATCGGGCGATCCTCCCACCAATCGATTCCAGCCTGGGCCCGGAGATACTCAGGAGCCGATGATTCCACGATCGAGCGCGTAACCGACGAGCTCTGCGCGACTGTTCAGGTCGAGCTTGCTGTGGATGTTGGCCCGGTGGCTCTCGACCGTCCGGATGCTCAGGAAGAGATGGTCGGCGATCTCGGCGTTGGTATGCCCGAGAGCGATCAACTTGAGGATTTCCAGCTCGCGCTCGCTCAGCCCGCCCGACATCCTCTCCGGCGACTCGGTCGCCAGCTTGGCGCCGAGGGCCGGCTGGAGGTAGGTTTCTCCGGCCGCGGCACTGCGGACGGCCTGTACGAGTTCGGTGTCGGCCGCCTCCTTGAGCACATAACCGCGAACGCCCGACTTGAGGGCCTGGCGGGCGAATTCCGTTTCGCTGCGCATGGTCAGGATCACCACCCCGGTCTCCGGCGATGCTTCGATGATCTCCGGCAGAACCTCGAGGCTGGGACGACCCGGCATGTCAAGATCGAGGATCAGCACGGTGGGCCGATGGCCGCGGACGTAACGAAGCGCGTCTTCTGCCGTGCCGGCTTCTGCGACGACTTCGAGGTCCGGCTCTGCTTCGAGCAGCATCCGCAGAGCGCTGCGGACGATCGTATGGTCGTCTGCGAGAACGATCGAGAGAACCTCGACCTCCGGCTTCGGAGCCTCCGTCTTCACACCCCGGACAGTATCGGCCGGGGAACAGTCGTCATCCGTACTTTTCCGCTATCCCTGCACAGCCCCTAACATTGGGCCCATGGAGGCTGCCGAATCCGCGCTCGATCAGTACCGGCTCGAAAAACTGATCGAGGTCGGTCGCGGGCTGGTCACCGAACGCGATCCGGAGGTAGTCATAAGCCGTGCGCTGAACGCCGGCCGTGAGCTCACCGGAGCACGCTACGCCGCCCTGGGGATCCTCGACTCGAGCCGTGAGGGGCTGGAGCGCTTCCTGACGGCGGGCCTGGACGAAGCCACTGCCGAGCGGATCGGCGACCTACCCAGAGGAAAGGGCCTGCTCGGGCTGCTGACCGAAGATCCGCGGCCGATCGTCGTGGACGATGTCAGCAGACACCCCGGTGCCCACGGCTTTCCACCGAACCATCCACCGA
>JBBRVF010000346.1:0-2308 GCA_038247145.1 Solirubrobacterales bacterium
TGGTCGGCGACCTCGAGCAATGGGGAAAACGGGCCCTGGAGGGCGGACTGGACCTCTCGGGCATGTGCCCGCCCGCCCACATTGCGGCCGAGACCGCCCTGGCCGACGTCGAGGCCAGGCGCCTCGGGGTTCCGCTACACGTGCTCCTGAACCCCGATTCCTTACCAGGAGCCGTCGAATGCAACGCGACTCTGACCGCCGGCAAGCCCGCCGACGTGCTCCGGCAGGCCGAGGAATGGGCGGCCGAGGACTTCAAGGTCTTCAAGCTCAAGCTCGGAGCCGGTGACGACCTCGCGCAGGTGGAAGCCGTGCGGACCGGCCTCGGCGACGGCGTGAAGATCAGGATCGATCCGAACGAAGCCTGGCCTGCCGATGAAGCCGAAGCGAGGCTGGCGGCCCTCGAACCGTTCGGAATCGAGCTCGCCGAACAGCCGGTCGCGGGACTCCCGGCGATGGCGAGACTTCGGGTGAGCAGCCCTGTCCCCCTGGTCGCCGACGAGTCAGTGACCGGCAGCGACCAGGCGGCGGAGGCGAGCCGTCTCGGCGCCTGCGACGCTGTCACGGTCAAGCTGAGCAAGACCGGCACCCTCGATGCCTCGCTCGGAGGCCATCTGCCCACTTACCTGTCGAGCGCTCTCGACGGTCCGGTCGGCATCGCCGCCGCAGCCCATGTTGCCCGCGCCCTGCCCGAGCGGGGACGGTGGTCCGGGGTCGCACACGGACTCGCCACCGAGCGGCTTTTCAATTCGACGATCAGCAGCTCGGGCGGCCTTCTGGACGGGCGATGGCTACAGGTTCCGAACGGTTCCGGCCTCGGCATGGAGATCGACGAACGTGCCCTGACCGCTCACCGGCTCTAGGCTTCCCTGACGTGGACCAGACCAATACGAATACCGCCCTGGCTTCGGCGATGACCGAGGAGTTCGCTCGTTGTGGCGTGCGTCGGGCAGTCGTATCCCCGGGCTCGCGATCGACCCCGCTGGCCGTCGCCCTCTGGCGCCAGCCCGAAATCGAAGTGACCATCGCGGTCGACGAGCGCTCTGCCGGCTTCTTCGCACTCGGCGCGGCCCAGGCGACGGCCGAGCCGGTGGTCCTACTCTGCACCTCGGGAACCGCAGCAGCCAACTATTACCCGGCGGTCGCCGAGGCCGACCTTTCTGCAGTGCCCCTGATCGTGCTGACCGCTGACCGGCCACCCGAGCTCCGCGACATCGGTGCGGGACAGACGATTGACCAGATCAAGCTCTACGGCTCCGCCGTCAGGTGGTTCTCGGAGGTCGGCGTCCAGGCGGCCGACGACACCGGGCTGATGCACTTCCGGGCCACGGCCTGCCGGGCCTTCGCGGTCTCCAGGGGCGACCCCAGGCCCGGACCGGTTCACCTGAACCTGCCGTTCCGGGATCCGCTGGCCCCGGTGCAGGTGGCGGGCTCCGTTACCGCTCGCGATCCCCTTGCCCTGAACGGCAGAGTGGACCGACCGCTGACCGAACTGCTGCCGGCCTCGCCCGCCGTTTCTCCTGAGGCAGCCAGGGCGCTCGGATCGATCATCGCCGAATCGGAACGGATAGTCGTGGTGGCCGGACGGCTTGGCTCGACGAAAATCCGCGACACGGTCGCCGACTTCGCCGCCGCCGTCGCCGCTCCTATCCTGGCCGAACCGACCTCACAGCTCCGATGCGGCCCACACGACCGGTCGCATGTGATCTGTGCCTACGATCGCATCGCCGGTAACCCCGGGGTAGAACTGGCCCCGGATCTGATCGTCCGGATCGGCGAGATGCCGACCTCGAAAAATCTGCGGACCTGGCTCGGCTCGGTTGAAGGTCTCCGTCAGGTCGTGATCGATCCTGGCTGCACCTGGAACGATCCGCTGAGGACGGCGGACCTGGCCGTCAGGGCCGATCCGGTCGAAGCCCTCGGCGCCCTGCGCAGAACGGCAGCAGACAGCAACTCCTCCGGATTCCTCGACTGCTGGCTCGAGGCTGACGCTGCGGCACTTGGAGAGATCGCCGGCGAAACGAATGCCCGGCGGATCAGCCCGGGCTCGGTGCATCGGGCGCTTTCGGGCCTGCGTCGGGACGGTGAACTCGTTTACACGGCCTCGAGCATGGCGATCCGTGATCAGGAGCACTACCTGGACGGCTCCGATGCCGATCTTCTCTTCCTCACCAATCGAGGAGCCAACGGTATCGACGGGTTGTTGGCTTCCGGGATCGGCGCGGCGGCCGCCTCCGGCCGGCCGGCCACGCTGATCACCGGAGACCTCGGCTTCCAGCACGACGTGGGCAGTCTCGCCCTGCTCTCGAAA
>JBBRVF010000347.1:0-2300 GCA_038247145.1 Solirubrobacterales bacterium
CAGGCGGCCGGTCCGCATGCTCAGGTCCAGATCTCGCATCCCGGTCGGCAGACGACACGCTTCGTCCAGTCACACCCCGTCTCGCCGTCGGGTGGGCCGGCCGTGGATCTGGCCGGCCTTTTCGCAAAGCCGCGAGAACTCTCGAATGATGAGATCATCGAGATCCGGGCCCGGTTCGTCACCGCCGGCCGGATCGCCCTGGAGGCGGGTTTCGCAGGAGTGCAGGTTCACGCCGCCCACGGCTACCTGCTGAGCAGCTTCCTCGACCCCGAACAGAACCTGAGAGTGGACCGCTCCGGCGGCGCCATCGAAGGTCGCTCGAGGCTGCTGGTTGAAACCATCGAAGCCCTGAAGGCCGGCCTGCCCTCCGGAGCGGCGGTCGCCGTCAAGCTCGACTTCCGGGATGGAGGAGAAGCGGATCTGGCCTGGCTCGGATCGCGGCTCGGCGCATCCGGCGCCGACCTGCTGGAGATCTCCGGCGGCAACTACGAGGCGCCGGCAATGCTCGGTCTTCAGGCGGACGGCTCGCGGATCGAGCCCGCTCACGAATCTCCGTTCTGGCTGGGCGCCTCCGCGATCACCGCCTCCACCGAAGTACCGGTCATGCTGACCGGTGGCTTCCGCACGAGAGCGGGCGTGGACGACGCGCTTCAAGTCGGGATTGGGATGGTCGGTGTTGGTCGCCCGCTCGCTATCAGGCCGGAGCTGGCCGGCGAGTTCGTAAGCGGCCGGACCGACGATCTGGAGCGGCCTGCCCCGCGAATTGGCGGCCCGGGGATCGCCAGGAAGCTCGGTGGCGCCGCGGCGAACTCGGGCTGGCACCGACTTCAGATGAAGCGGACCTCCGAAGGCTCGCGTGCAGACCTCGAACTCGGAGCCTGGACAGCGGCAACCGACTACATCGCGCTCGACGCACTGCTGGCGATGCGCTCGCGCCGGTCGAGGATGAAGCTGGCCGCGGGAGCCCGTCCCACCGCCTGATCAGTCGCCGAAGTCGAAGTCCTTCGGTTCTTTCTGCTCGAACCAGAGGCGGTCGTGTTCGGGGGTCTCCTCGAGAAAGTCGGGTGTGCCTTCGAGCGGATCATTCTGGTCGAAGAACTCGGCGTCGGCGGGGTCGGCTTCGCCTTCGTCGACGACTTCGCCGGTGACGACATCCGGGTCATCGTCGGGGCTGTCGTCCTCGCCATCGGAGGCTGCAGGCGCGGGAGCTTGCGGGACCGGCTCCGGTTCCGGTACCGCGGCGGTTTCGGGCTCGAATTCGTGCTCCGGCCCGGGCGCCTCGTCCGCAGCTTCGTCGGCCGGCCCTTCGAGGGCGCGATCCAGTTCATCGGCAAGGCGACTCTCGCTGAGCAGGTCGTTCTGATCCTCCTCGGCAATCGCCGCATCGACGTCGTAGTGCTCGGTTGGCTGACCAGCCAGGTGCTGGCGCTCGCGCTCGAGAGCATCGCCGGCGTCGCCCTGACCGTCGTCCGGTTCCCGCTCGGCGGCTGCCGGAGGGACCCCGGGGGCCTCGACCACGGGGTCTGCCGGGGTTTCCGCCTGGGTTGGACCGGCCTCGGGAACCTCGGCTCCTGCGTCGCCGGGACCGGTCTCGGCGACAGCAGGAAGACTGTGTTCCTCGAATGAGGGCTCCTCGTCGGTAACCCCTTCGGCCTGCCGGCTGGCCTCGAAGACCTTGTCGAGCTGGTCGCCCTCCTCTGCCGGTGCCGTAATAGACGAACCCGGACTGATCACCTGGGTGAGCGCTTCGGGGTCTCCAGGGGTGCCCGCATCGGCGACAGGTGAATCGGTGGCGTCGGGTCGGTCGGCTGGACCAAAGGCTTCCGCCTCCAGGCCTTCCACCTCGGATTCTTCAGCCCCGTGCTGGCGCTTCAGGTCCAGATGTTCTCGGATTGCATCGTCGAGGATTCCCATGTTGCCTCAGTAGCGAACGCTAGGCGTAAAGACTATGCGGTTTGTGCTGACGTATGGCATGACCTCACACCTTTTGCACGTGAATAGTCCGTATCCTTTGCCGCCGCGGGGCTATAGCTCAGTTGGCAGAGCGCTTGGATCGCACCCAAGAGGTCGCCGGTTCGACTCCGGCTAGCTCCACTCGGAGCATTAGGAGATCTATTACGGGAAGTCAGTAGGTAACAAATCTGGCTTGTGGACTGGGTTTCCTCGCGCTCCGAGAATCCATTCCGGGAAGTCAGGTCGTTTTTGCGCATTTTCTGCCCAGAACTCGTTCGCCCCAAAGACCAATTTAGAAGCCAAATCTCGTCGAGGTTTCGGCGAACTGCCCTGAGCAGCGCGAAGCC
>JBBRVF010000348.1:0-2297 GCA_038247145.1 Solirubrobacterales bacterium
AACGGCCCGTCACCGCCGTCGAATATGTCTCCGCCTGCCGCGATCCGGTAGGTCAGGCCCGCAGTCGCGTTGAGCGCGACGCGGCAGTGTGGTGAGAAAGGCGGCAGTTCTGCGGCCTGGCTCAGGGCGCCGATCGTCCCACCGGTGTAGACACCCACCCTGGCCCCGAAAGTCTTGCCGCAGGTCGAGATCCGGACTCTGGTGCTCGCAGACGGCGTCCACTCGTACCAGACCGAATGCGCTGGAGGGCCGATTTCGGCGTGGTCTGGTTCAGTCACCTCGATGGTCGCAAACTCGTTGCTTCCGGCGAGCTTGACCGGCAGACCCGAACCTACGACCGTCGCGTCGGCAAAGTTATCGTTGACCGGAGGTGGCGCGTTGATGAGCCCTAGGTTGAAGTCAAGCTCTCCCGAGATGTTGCCACTTACGGCGATGGCATAGGTCGTTGCTGCCGTTGCCATGAAGTCGAGTTCACAGTAGGTGGTGGCGGGCTCGACCAGCACGAGCGTGGCAAGGGTGTTTCCGGTAAAGACCGCCATATTCTTGTTGGCAGGCCCCGACACCCGGGTGAAGTCACAGATTTCGACCCTCACCCGTCCGGTAGAAGGTGCCGTCCACGAGAACCAGACCGACCTCGAATTGGTCGCGCCGCCCAGGAGGACCGGTTCGCCGGCCTCATGGCCGGAATCGACGGTGCTCGCTTCGATATCCACCGGCAGGGCTGGACCGATCGCGGTCCGATTGGCGAAGTTGTCATTCGCGGGCGGGGTCAGGTTGCGCATCCGGAAGGTGAAGTCGCCCTGGTAATTGCCGTAGTCAATCTGGACGTAGTAGGTCGTACCCACAACCGACGTGAACCGTAGGCTGCATTCCCCGGAACGCTGGGCAACCGGCGGATTCTGCCCGAAGCTCGTTCTCACGGCTATCTTCTCGAACGGAAAATCGTTGCCGGTGAAGCCCGCGCCGCAGAGGTTCACCACCACGACTCCCGATGACGGCGCGGCCCACCGGAACCAGACCGAAGAGATCACCGGGTTACCGGCGATCGCCTGCTCGGCGACTTCAGCGGTCGCATCCAGATTGCTGGACGCGACCGCCACCGGCAGGGCCGGACCGACAATCTGGGCGTTCGCGAAATCGTCATTGGCAGGTGGTGCGGCCCGGGCGGCCGGGGAGAGCGCCATCAGCAGACCCAGCGCGAACGCGATCACCGAGACGATCAGAACCCTGGTCTTTGAAGAAACCATCCCGCACCCCCGTCGCCTGACTTGCACTGGCTTCGCTCTCGAGCATAGCCGCTGTGGGTCTTGATCGCCAGCCGATCGCCGCCGATGCCCGACCCGGCTGCCGGTTTTCCACAGCCCTGTTCGCGGATGGGTTGGGTTGGAAACACTTTGAGGATCGAGACCAACCCCCTCCGCTTCAGCGAACGCGACCCTAGGCTTGGAGAAAGGCGAGCACCGCGAGGATCCGGCGGTGATCGTCACCGCTGGGCGGCAGGTCGAGCTTGCCGAAGATTCCGGTCACGTGTTTTTCGACCGCCCGTTCGGAAACCACCAGGTCCGCCGCGATCGCCGAATTGGACCGTCCTTCGGCCATCAGGCCGAGGACCTCAAGCTCCCTCGGCGTGAGTGCTTCGAGGGGGTCGTCCACCCGGCGGCGCCCGAGGATCTGCGAGACGACTTCCGGGTCGAGGGCCGAGCCACCGGAGGCGACCCGGCGCAGAGCATCGGTCAGGGCCGCAACGTCGCTGACCCTGTCCTTGAGCAGGTAACCGACTCCGGATGCGTTGTCGGTGAGCAGTTCGCGGGCGTAAGTTTCCTCGACGTACTGGGAGAGCACCAGCACCCCGACCTCGGGCATCTCGGCCCGAATCTCCCGGGCAGCCTTCAAACCCTCGTCGGTCTGGGTCGGTGGCATCCGCACGTCGACCACCGCGACGTCCGGCTTATGGGCCCGGACTTTTCGTATCAGGTCCTCGGCGTCACCGGCCTGGGCAACCACGTCGAATCCGGCTTCGTCAAGAATGCGCACGATCCCTTCGCGCATTAGAACGGAATCGTCGGCTACCACGACCTTCACCGCTCGGAGCCTATTCTCCCCCGGTCCCAGGCGGGTTACGGGGCAGCCGGGATACGGGCACGGACCTCGGTCCCTCCACCGGGGCGGTCGGCAACCAGAAGGGTGCCGTCGGCCGCGCCGACCCGGTCGGCGAGGCCGCGCAATCCGGAGCCTTCGGGGTCGGCCCCACCACGGCCGTCGTCGCGGACCGTGACCTCCAGGTCTCCGCCGGTCAA
>JBBRVF010000349.1:0-2284 GCA_038247145.1 Solirubrobacterales bacterium
AGATCCCCGAGCCGATCATGGGCCGCTCGCCCTCCTTCGAAGACTGCCTCAAGCCCGGCGAGGAGCTGAGCAATACCTACGAGAGCGACGCCGACGCGAGAAAGGTGATCGACACCGCAAGGGGTCTCGAGGGCAAGATCCGCAATACCTCTGTCCACGCCGCCGCCGTGGTGATCTCCGGCCGTCCGCTCAAGGAAATAGTGCCGCTCCAGCTGGTCGAGGACAAATCGGCACCCGCTGCGACCGACGAAAACGGCCGCCCCGTCAAGACCTACAAGACCGTGACCCAGTACGCGATGGGACCGGTCGAGGAGATGGGTCTGCTGAAGATGGACTTTCTCGGGCTTCGAAACCTCGACGTGATCGATGATGCGATCGACATCATCTGCCGTTCGAGGGATGAAGAGATCGACATCAGCGCGATCCCGCTCGACGATTCGAAGACCTTCGAGATGCTCGCCCGCGGCGACTCGACCGGGGTCTTCCAGCTTGAATCCGACGGAATGCGCGAGGCCATGAAGCGTGTCGTACCGACCGAGTTCGACGACATCACCGCGCTGGTCTCGCTCTACCGTCCCGGAGCGATGGGGGAGATCCCACGATACGCCCGCGGCAAGTCGGACCCCGACACCGTCGAGTACCAGGATCCGCGGCTGCGGCAGGTAACCGAAGCCACCTACGGATGCTTCCTCTACCAGGAGCAGCTGATGGCCGTCGCCAAGGAAATGGCCGGCTTTTCGCCCTCCGAAGCCGACGATCTACGCAAGGCGATCGGCAAGAAGAACCGCAAGCTCATGGCGAAGATGAAGCCGGCCTACATGGAAGGCATGGCCGCCTCGGACACCGATCCGCGGGTCGCGGTGAGCCTGTGGAAGGTCAACGAGGCCGCCGCCGATTACTCCTTCAACAAGTCCCACGCCGCCTGTTACGCCCTGATCGCCTATCGCACTGCTTACCTGAAGGCGAACTATCCGGCCGAGTACATGGCGGCGGTGATCTCATCGGTAATGGGTACCAAGGACAAGGTCCCGTTCTTCATCAGCCGCTGTGCCGACATGGGCATCGAAGTACTGCCGCCCGACATCAATCAGTCCGACCACGGCTTCGTGGTCACAGACGAAGGCATCCGCTTCGGCCTCGACGCCGTCAAGAACGTCGGCCACTCGGCGGTGGAGGCGATCATCCACGCGCGTGAAGAGGCAGAGATCGTCTCTATCTGGGACTTCTGCGAGCGGGTGGACTCCAGGGCGGTCAACAAACGCGCGATCGAGTGCCTGATCAAGTGCGGCGCTTTCGAATCGCTTCCCGGTTCCCGTCGCGGCATGCTCGAGGCCCTGCCCGAGGTCCAGGCCGCCGGCAACAAGGCTCAGTCCGACGCCCATCTCGGCCAGGGGTCGATCTTCGATATCGGCGATGAGGTCGGCCAGGACGCAGGCGGAGGGCAGCACGCCCCGATCTCCGATACGGAGTTCGAGCAGAAAGAGCTGCTGGGTCTCGAGAAGGAGACCCTCGGGACCTTCCTCTCTTCACACCCGCTGGACGGACTCCGGGAGGCGATCCTCGCCCGGTCCGACTGCAGCATCGCCGACCTGGCTTCGAAAGACGACGGCTCCTGGGTCAAAGTCGGCGGGATCGTCACCGAGTACCGCAAGATGCGGACCAAAAGTGGCAACCAGATGGCATTCGCCACCCTCAGCGATATCGAGGCCGAAGTCGAACTGATCGTATTCAAGGCCGGTGAATCGGAAAAACTGACGGTGATCCAGCCGGATTCGGTCATCCTGGTCAAGGGGAAGGTCGACCAGACCGACAAGGGAACGAAGATCATCGCTCAGGAGGCGGTCTTCTTCGACCCCGGTCCCGAGGAGATCGCCAAGGCGATTGAGCAGCAGAAAAAGAAAAACGAGCCGTTCACCGTCAAGGTCGACCCGGCTCAGCTCTCGCTCGACACCCTGGAGGAGATGAAGTCGATCTTCGAGCATCATCGGGGCGACTCGGACGTGCATCTGGTGGTAATCAACGGAGAGCGCGAGCGCCGGCTCAAACTCGGCTCCGGTTACCGGGTACGCCGTTCTCCCGGCCTCAGCAGCGAACTCGACGAGATCCTCGGACCGGGCAACGCCAGAGCCGCCTGAGGGGCGTTTTCGCCTGCCGATTGGGCCCGGTCCTGGCTGGTCTTCCCGTTGCCCTCCCACCAGGCTCGTGTGAGGTCGCTCACGGCGCTCAGACCTTGTCATCGATCCATGTAACATTGGTTCATGACTTCGACACAGACACCAGAGGA
>JBBRVF010000350.1:0-2283 GCA_038247145.1 Solirubrobacterales bacterium
CGCCGATGATCGTCAGCTGGCGCCCGCCGACCTCGATTCCGACCTTGGCCGGATCGATGCCGGCGAGGTCGCACTTGACCACGGCACGCTGAGGGTCGCCGCAGTAGTAGACATCGACATTCGGGGAGAAGCCGCTGGCCCGCCGGCTGATGTAGCTGGTCCGCCCCCAGGTTCCGCCGAGCATCTCGTCCATCTCCCGGCGCATCCGGGCAAAGTTGGCAAAGAGGTCACGTTCAGACATGGACTAAAAGTCTAGAGGTCAACCTGCAAGCCCTCGAAAGCCACTTCCAGCGGTCCCTCGAAAGCCCTGCCGGCCTCCTCCACTGCCCACTCCGGATCGAGTTCGTCGGAGATATGGGTGAGCAACATTCGGCGGGCGGCGGCGGCGGCACCGTGCTCGCCGGCCTCGCCGGGAGTGAGGTGGCCGCGCACACCGTCGCGTTCGGGTCGGGGAAGCGTCGCTTCGGCCACCAGAAGGTCCGTATCCCTGGCAAAGTCGACCAGGGCTTCGTTTGGTCGGCAGTCGGCCCCGTAGGTGATTCCGACACCGCCGGGACCGGTTATCCCGATTGCCCAGGTCTGGATGAAGTGCGGGACCTCGCGGAAGGCGAACTCCATCTCGCCCACTTCGACGCGCGCGGCCGGGTCGTACTCGCGGAAGTCGAAAGCGTCCTCGATCAGCGAACACATGCCCCAGATCTCGCAGACGTTACTGAAGGCTCGCCGGGCGCCAGGGGGCGCGTAGAGAACGGGCCGGGCCGGGCTGTCGGTGCCGGGCCATTTGCCGACCGGCACCGGCTGCTGACGGGGCGCGTGGGTCAGGCCGAAGGCGAACGGAATCAGGTCGAGAAAGTGGTCGGCATGGAGGTGGGAGATGAAGATCGCGTCGATGTCAACGTAGTCGCAGCGTTCGCGCAGCTTTCCGAAGACGCCGTTGCCACAATCCATCAGGATCGTCGTATCTCCCTGCGAGACCAGGTAGCCGCTGCAGGCTCCGCCGGCGTCCTGCCACGCCGGCGACTTTCCGAGGACGGTGAACTTCATCGCGCCAGACTATTCCCAGAGCGTTGGCGCCGTAATCACGTCGGAGACGTGGCTGGCCACTTTCAGACGGAGGCCTGGGTGACCGGTCGCCCTGCGCCGACGGCCGACGCAGCCGGCGCAGGCGCCGAAGAAGTAGGTGCGGTGCGCAGACGGGAGTCGTCGGCCCAGCGCGGCGGCCGCAGCAGCAGTACCGGCTGGCGAGGAGGCACAAGGCCCTCGGGACGGCTGGGCCGGAAGGTCACGCAGGGCTCATCGAGATCGAGGGCGCAGAGCATCTTCTTGCGGAAATAGCAGTCCTCGCACTTGGGAGCGTCTTTCTTTCGGGCGGCCACGGAGGGCATCCAAGCAGGACTCAGCGGTTCGCATCGGCGGCGAATCCGCAAATCGCAGAAATCCGGTTTTCACACTGCTGCAACAACCCCGCATTTTGGGCGCTCGCCCATCGCCAACCCGGGGAGAGGTCACCGGGCCGACCGCTTAAGCCGCGCCGCCCGGTGCCGGTCGCCGGCCCCGGTCGGATCAGGCGGGGAAGACGACTATCTCGCCGCCTTCGACGAGGCCCTGCCACCAGCCGAGCCAGTCCGAGGTCAGCTCGAAGATCTCCGAGTCGGAGAGTCCCCAGGTGGAGAGGGTGAGGGTCGCGGTTTCTTCGTCACCGGAATCAAGCGGCGCCGAGGAGTAGAGCACGCCGAGGCCTGGACCGAAATCGCCGGTTCCGTAGACCCGGGTGAAGATGCCTGAGAACCAGACTTCACCGGGAAGGCGCCGGTCGACGGCTTCGGCGACCTCCGCCGCGAGGCCGGCACCGGTCAGATAGAGAGTGCGCCGGGGGTCTGAACTGTGGCTCTCCACGTAGCGCTTCAGCTGGTGCAGGAAGGCGATCCACCCCTGCTCGATTGGGTCCGGTCGCCCGCTCGGCGGGTCGCTTTCTGTCGCGGACCCGTCTGAACGACGGACGGCGCGGACCACCGAATTGCCATCCGAGGCGACGGCCCCCAGGTATTGCTCGCCGCCCTCGGCCCCCGGCTCGTGGAAGTCGATCCGAAGGCGATCGGGATTCGCCGTCGCATGGTCGAAGAAGATGAACCTGATCTCTTCCTCGAGAGTCGGCGCGTCCCAGCCGAACCACTGGGAGATCTGATCGCGCTCGGTGAGCGCCTTCCAGACCCGCTCCGGCTCCACCCGAACCTCCACCTCGACCGCGAAGCCACCCATGCAACGACCCTAAACGAGTTCCGC
>JBBRVF010000351.1:0-2282 GCA_038247145.1 Solirubrobacterales bacterium
CTCGACATCCTGGTCAACAACGCCGGCATGAGCCAGGTCGGCACCGAGGACGTCGGCCGGTCCTTCGACAAGCTCAGCCACGCCGAGTGGCGGGCCGGCATCGACCAGAACCTCGACCTCGCTTTCAACGTGACCCGCGCCGCCCTGACCGCGATCACCGATTCCAGGCACGGCCGCATCATCTTCATCTCCTCGGTCACCGGCCCGATGGTCAGTGCCGAAGGCAACCCCGCCTACAGCGCCGCCAAAGCCGGACTCGACGGCCTGATGCGCGCCCTGGCGATCGAACTCGGGCCGACCGGCACCACGGTCAACTCGGTGAATCCGGGCTGGATCGAAACGGCAAGCGCCACGAGCGATGAGGTCCGGGCCGGCCACCACACCCCGATCGGCCGCCCGGGAACTCCAGACGAAGTAGCCGCGGCCGCACTGATGCTCGCTGCCCCAGAGGCCTCCTACATCACCGGCCAGACCCTCGTGGTGGACGGAGGCAACATCATCCAGGAGGCAAAGGGCTCCTAGCGGCGCTTGACCTTGAGTGGGCGAGTGACCTTCTTCGACTTGCCGACTTCGTTCTTGGCGATGAAGGTGACTCTGTAGCGGCCTGGCTTCAGTTTCTTCTTGCCGACCTTGCCCTTGAAGCGGATTGCGTTGCGGCCCGCCTTGCGGTTGTTCTTGACCATCATGCCGGCGCCGGCGTAACGCACACAACGCTTCTTCGGGGCCTTGGAGGAGTTGAGCCTGCGGCACTTTCCGCCAACCTTGCGACCGATTGTGCGGCGTTTGAAGGAGATCGTCACGGTTGCTTTCGTATTCAGACGGAAGCGGATCTTCGTGCCGGTCTTCTTCTTGCCCTTCTTCGCCTTCAGCGCGAACTTCTTCGGCTTAAAGGAGACCTTGCTCAGCATCGGCACCGGCGTGCCCCGGGGGTCGGAGCAGGTTCCCGAGAGCACATGGACGTAGCTCGACTGGATGTCGCTGAAATCGCCGCTGATCTGGTTGTGACCTTCGGCGACGAAGGCCAGGCAGGCCCCGTCGTCGCTGATCGACGGCGAACGCGATCCCTGCGTCGGTTCGTTGTCGGTCAGGCCGAAGGCAGGCGGACCGGTCAGGGCTCCGGTGGCCATGTCCTTGACGAAGACGGCGCTCCGGTTTTCGCCGCCCAGACCGACCAGCAGGTTGTCGGCAATGGTGTCGAAGGCGATCAGCGAGCCGTCCCGGTTGAGCGAAACATTGGCCGCGGAGTCATTCGCTACGACGCCACCGGCCGCCTGGCTGACCAGCGAGTTGCTGCCGGTAGCCAGATCCCGGGCGATGATCTGATCGTCGGACGGAGGCCACGGCCCGGTTCCGGGAACGAGCGCCTCATTCTTACTCCTGAAAGCGATGACGGTTCCGTCACCGCTGATCGCGGGGTCGTAGTGGAAGGCATCCGACTTGACCCCGGCAAGACCGGGCAGACGCGAGGCCAGCAGCAGCGTATCGGCGGCCAGGTCGCGAACGTAGATGTCGCGCTTGGTATCGGCGTCGTCGGGGTCGAGGTTGGTCGCGCGACTGACGAAGACGACCAGCCGGCCGTCGTTGCTGATCCCCGGTGAGTCCGAATCGCTGTTGGCCGCGGCGCCCGCCCCACCGGTTGCCCTCGAAGCGAGGAAGGTCTGGCCACCGGCGACGTCACGCACGTAGACCTGCGTATCGCCGCCGGGCGGGCCGAGGTTGCTCGAGTCCGTCTCGAATACGACTCTGGCACCGTTGCCGCTGATCGCGGCCGCTTCGATATCCCCGTCGGCGACAGCACCGCCCGGTCCGTCTGCCCGCGAGGCCAGCGTCGTCGTTTCGTTCGAGAAGTCCCTGACGTATGCATCCGTCTCGCCGTCGGTGTCGGCCGGGTCGAGCGATTCATAGCTCAAGAACGCGACCCGGCTGCCGTCGTTGCTGATCGAGCCTTCGGCCGATCCTTGCGACATCGCACCTGAGGTTCCGCTCATCCGCGAGGCCAGTTCGATCTTGCCGGTTTTCAGGTCCCGCCTGAAGATCTGCTGGCTCTCGCCACTGGTTCCGAGCCGCGTCGAGCCGGCCTCGAAGACGACGTAGCGGCCGTCCCCGCTGATCGTGCGCTGACCCGACTCGGGCGGGCTCACGAAGGCGCCGGGCTGAAGGAAAGGCTGGTTACCGGAAGGGCGGGAGGCGAAAACAACCGGTCCCCCCGGGATCGTCCTGGTGAAGACGCCGAAGGCATCGGGGTCGCTGTCCGGCGTCGCTCCACCGGCCTCGCCCCAGAC
>JBBRVF010000352.1:0-2270 GCA_038247145.1 Solirubrobacterales bacterium
GCCGACGATGCCAACCATTCAAAGCGGAGTCTCACGCTACTCGAAGCTCGAGCTGCTCCAGGCCCTTCCCGAAGGCGATGCCGGAGCGAAGCATCCGATCCTTTTCGTCCACGGCGCCGGCCACGCCGCATGGTGCTGGCACAACTGGATGGAGGCGGCCGCAGATGCGGGCCATCCTGCCTACGCACTGTCTTTGACGGGCCACGGCGACAGCCCCGGGTCGCTCATGTCAGCCCATCTGAACACCTACACCGACGACGTGATCCGTACTGCCGCCTCGCTGCCGGCCCAGCCGGTGATCGTCGGCCACAGCCTCGGAGGGCTGGTTGTGCAGAAGGCGATCGCCCGCTACCCGGCCCGGGCCGCGGTGCTGGTAGCGCCGATCCCGGCCCGACCCGGAATCGGAACCCTTGCTTCGATCGCCCGGCGCAATCCGGGCGACGCGGCGAAGATTCTGGTCGGCGGATCGCTGCCGATGCGCGAGCAGTACCTGTTCAACCGGCTCGATCCCGAAGAGGCGGCGCGCTACTCGGGCCTATGCGGCAACGAATCGCCGCTGGCCCAGTTCCAGGTATTGCTCCACCGGCCGGCCGGTCCGCCCAAGGGTGGTGCGCCGGTACTCGTGATGGGCACTCCCGCCGACGCACTGATTCCGGTCGCCGACCTGCGCGACACCGCCCGCCGCTACGGCGCCGAGTCGATCGAGTTCCCCGGCATCGGCCACGACATGATGCTCGACGAAGGCTGGGAAGAGCCGGCCGAAGCCATGCTCGAATGGATCGACGCCGTCGCCAATTCCGGCGCCGGTCCTTGAACACTGGCCGGCTTATCCCTTCGGTCCGACGAAACGGTCCAGCCGGGCGACACTGTCGCGGTGTGAGATCGAGATGTTGCGCCAGCTGGACAGGCTCCACCTGACCCCGATCCGTTCGCAGGCCTCGCAGAAAATCGCCCGTATATCGGCCGAGTAATTGGTGAAGAAGTACCGCGGATACGAATACTCACGCGGCCCGTCCTTCAGCTCGACCGAGAAGGTATTCATGCACCGCGAGCCGTCCGAGTGGATCAACCCCCGGATGAACGGTTCCGGGAACTCATCGACGATCCGCTGCTGCCACGCGTCGAGACGAATTTCCCGCTCATGTTTCTTTCCGGGCCCGTGCTGGGGGAACAGCAGCGACCAGATGGGCCCGTACGAGGTTAGACGCTGGCACGCCGTGCCCGGCCGAATCCAGCGACCGGGTGGCTTCTCGGCGAACAATTCGATACATCTCGCGCACTCCTCGACGATTTTCGGATAGGCAGCGTCGAGATAGACCTGAAGGCCGAAGCTCTGACCATGACGGGTCACGGTTCCGTCCCCGAGATACATGCCAAACAGGTATGCGTAGGAACTCCGAGCTTTTGCGTCCCACCGTCCCGGCTGGATTGTGACCGGGGCGATGGGAGCGGCAAAAGCGGGAAAGCCTCGGCGTCTCCACAGCTGAACCGTGGACCTCCCGACACCGGCGCGTCTCGCAATCTCGTAGTCAGAGAGCCCGCGTCCGAGCAGGACCCGAACCTTGTTTTGGCTCTCTTCAGACTTGAGGTTGGACACGAACGCATGTTCGCATAACGGTCGGACGGCATCAGTGAGGCGAGCGGCCTCCGACCTCGGCTCCGTCGCTAGGATGGACGCTTCCGGGGCAATGATGTCAACGGCTAGCATGACGGTCTCCAAAACCGTTCGTCCAGGTTCGAATCCTGGTTGCCCCGCTTTTCTTCACGATTGCAAACGCTCCGGGTGGACCGCTGCGTCGCTCGGCGGCTCGTCCTATAATCGGCGGCGAAGTCTCCCCGCGGGTGAGGTGTATCGGTTGCACAGGAGCCTTCCAAGCTCCTAGGGCGGGTTCGACTCCCGTCACCCGCTTCAACCCTCCGGGCCGCGACCGGAGCCCAAAGCCCCGATCGGCTCAGTCCCTATAAAGTCGGCCACCGCGCACGGGGCGTGGCGCAGTTTGGTAGCGCATTCGACTGGGGGTCGAAAGGTCGCTGGTTCAAATCCAGTCGCCCCGATTGGCCGAGGGGCCGCTCTGGAAGCGACCTTGAAGGGTTCCTGGTCAAGCCGGGAAGCAGTGCTTGCCGGATGGCGGTTATGCTAACCGATCCGGGCGGCTGCGACAGCAGTGCGGCGATGCTGCGAGCGAGTTCGGCAGCGTCAGGCGCATCGCAGAGGAGGCTGGTCAACTCCGTTGGCGGCGGGCGAAGCGCCAGGGCTTGCCGTAGCGCCC
>JBBRVF010000353.1:0-2267 GCA_038247145.1 Solirubrobacterales bacterium
GCTTCCTGCTCTCCGACCTGGCCCGGGGAATCACCGGCGAGATCCTGCACGTGGACGCCGGCTACCACGCGATGGCCGGTGCCCTCAGGGACGGCGAGTACCCGGCCGAGGTTGCAGCCTGACCCTGACCAGGGGGTCGTACTGAGCTCCTTCCGGCAGCAGCCGGGAGCGGTAGAGAGTCACCGCTT
The DNA here is from genome assembly GCA_038247145.1 of Solirubrobacterales bacterium. Classification (GTDB taxonomy): domain Bacteria; phylum Actinomycetota; class Thermoleophilia; order Solirubrobacterales; family 70-9; genus 67-14. Next base: position 189 of record JBBRVF010000353.1, read on the forward strand.
CACCGTCGAAGTCGAGGGCGGGGGAGACCGGCAGCGGCGTCTTCCCCGGAAGCACGCCACGGCCCAGCCTGATTGCGGTCAGGTGGGGCCGGAAGCGACGCTCGGGCTCCCAGCCGATCGCCTCCCCGAGGGCTTCGGCAAGTCGGTGGTGGCAGGCCTCCAGATCACCGCGCCCGTCGTGGACCTCGAGCGCCAGCGCTCGCGGCCGGCGGCGCGGCAGCCAGACCGGAGCCCCGAGCGAAAGCCCGGTCACAGCCGCCGCCGAAGCCTCGATCGCCTCGTCGATTGGCGCGACCGCGGACTCGTCGGCTTTGCCGATGAAGGCGAGGGTGATGTGGCAGTTGCGAGCCGGCACCGGGCGCATCCTGCGGTCAGAGCCGGCCGCCTGCCGGGCCCAGCCGGCGACTTCGGCGCAGACGCCGGGAGGAGGGTCGAGGGCGACGAACAGGCGCAGGTTGGTCGTCCCGGTGCTGCGGTTGGCCACCGAAGGAGATTAGTACCCGGTCGCCGCGGTCGTGAGATCATCTCCGGCATGAGGGGTGCTAATGGTTGAACTGGGTGTGATCAGCGCTGTCTTCCTCGCCTACGCGCTGGTCTCGCGGTCGCTGCTCTGGGCGAACATTTCGGCGCCGATGGTCTTTGTCGCGGCCGGCATGATCTGCGGCCCGCAACTGCTCGGCTTCGCGGCCTTCGAACCGTCCGACAAGGCCGGATTGATCGTCGCCGAAGTGGCCCTGGTGATCGTGCTGTTTTCAGACGCCTCGCGCAGCGACCTGAGCGAGCTGCGCGCAGACGGTGCGCTGTCGGCCCGGCTGCTGGGGATCGGCATGCCGCTGACCATGATGACCGGCACCGCGGCCGCGGCGGTCCTTCTGCTCGGCCTCGAGTTCTGGGAAGGCGCGCTGATCGCCGCCATCCTCACGCCGACCGATGCCGCGCTCGGCCACGCCGTGGTGTCCAGCCGGATCGTGCCGGAGAAGATCCGGCAGACGATAAACGTCGAAGCCGGCCTCAACGACGGCCTCTCGATCCCCTTTCTCTTCCTCTTCCTCGGGCTGGCCGTGGACCAGGCTTCGCTCGATGCGGCCGGCTGGTTCACCTTCGGCTTCGAGCAGATCGCGATCGGCGTCGCCACCGGCCTGTTCATCGGCGGTGGCTCGGGCTGGCTGGTCGACCGGGCGATCCAGCGCCGGGCCATGACCCACACCTTCAAGCGTCTCTCACTGGTCGCGATCGCGGTCGGGGTCTGGGCCCTGGCCGATTCGGCGGGCGGCAACGGCTTCATCGCCGCCTTCGTCGCCGGCCTGGCCGTGGCCCGTTTCCGGGAGGACTTCGGCGACCACATGCTGGGCTTCGCCGAGCGCGAAGGCCAGCTGCTCAGCCTGGTCGTCTTCTTCGTCTTCGGCACCGCCGCGATCGGCTACCTTGGCGACGCCACCTGGGGCGTGATCGCATTCGCCGCTCTGTCTCTGACCCTGGTCAGGATGGGGCCGGTGGCGATCGCCCTTACCGGTTCCGGCCTGAGCAATGCCTCGGTCGCCTTCATCGGCTGGTTCGGCCCCCGCGGTCTGGCCTCGATCATCCTCGCCCTGGTCGTGCTCTAGGAGGAGCCGGACCTTCCCGGCCTCGACCTGATCATCGCGGCGACTACGGCCACCGTCCTGGCCAGCGTCTTCCTCCACGGGATCACGGCTCGACCTTTCGCCCGACTTTACGCCAAGGAGCTGGAAGGATTGCCGCCCGACGCTCCGGAGCTTGACGAAGCCGACGAGGTCAAGCCACGGCGCATCTGAGGCTTGGCACGCGCATCGTTCGGCGGGTGCGGCCAGGGACCCGGTTCAGGCCGCCGGCGTGACCTCCCACTCGACCCCGAACTCCCCGAACTCCTTCAGGAAGCTCTGCGGATCGAAGGCCTGGGACGGAGCCAGGGCGCCGCTGGCATCAATACCACCTGAGGCGCCGATCGTTGCGCCTTTGACGATCAGTGCCGCGGTCAGGCCGTAGACGTCCCTGCCCGAGATCAGGCCCCGGGAGACACGGTCACCGGCGACCGCCTCGCAGCCTATGGTGAACTCGGAC
>JBBRVF010000354.1:0-2264 GCA_038247145.1 Solirubrobacterales bacterium
CGGCAGGTAGGCCGGGCGTCGACCGAACGACCAGGGGCCTGTTGTCGGAGCGTGACGGAACGCGACGACGCGCAGCGCCGACCAGAGCCGAGCCGGATCGCCGACCTCGGGAACGAGCTCCAAGAGCACCTGTTCCATTTCGGTGTTGTCGTGCGGTTCTGCCATCACCTTCGACAGCCGTTCGAGGAGTTCGTCGAGCCGTTCCAGAGTGAGCCCGGCTTGGTCGAGCACGACGCGAACGAGATATGGGAAGTCACCCGCTCGGTCGCGCTCAGGGCGCTGGCCGGGGCCGGCATCGACGGCCGTCACCTCAAGGCGATCGGCATCGCCAACCAGCGGGAGACGGTGGTCGCCTGGGACCGCGAGACCGGCCGGCCGATCCACCGGGCCCTGGTCTGGCAGGACCGGCGCGGGGCGGAGCGCTGCGATCAGCTGAAGGCCGCCGGCCATGAGGCCATGGTCCGTGAGAAGACCGGTCTGATCCTGGACCCGTACTTCTCCGCCACCAAGGTCGAGTGGCTGCTCAACAACGTCGAGGGGGCAACGCAGGCATGTTTCGGAACGGTTGATTCATGGCTCGCCTGGAAACTCTGCGGCGAGCACGTCACCGACTACTCGAATGCCTCGAGGACGATGCTGTTCGACATCAAGGCCCTCGACTGGGATCCGGAATTGTGTGATCTTTTCGGGGTCGATCCCGATTCGCTTCCGAGGGCGCTGCCATCGGCGGGCATCTTCGGCACCACCACCGAGTTCGGTGGCGAGGTTCCCGTCACGGGTATTGCCGGAGACCAGCAGGCGGCTCTCTTCGGCCAGGCCTGCCACCGGCCGGGTACCGCGAAGAACACCTACGGAACGGGCAGTTTTGTCCTGCTGAATACGGGGCCTGAACCTGCCCGCCCCGATCCCGGCGTGCTTTCGACCATCGCCTGGGGGATCGACGATCACGTTACTTATGCGGCGGAGGCCTCGATCTTCATTACCGGCGCCGCGGTCCAGTGGCTGCGCGACGGTCTCGGAATTATCGAGAACGCCGCCGAGACCGAAGCGCTGGCCGGGTCGATCAAGAGCAACGAGGGCGTTTACTTCGTACCGGCCCTGACCGGACTCGGTTCACCGTGGTGGGATCCGTATGCGCGCGGTGTCCTGATCGGCCTCACCCGGGGAACCGGCAGGGCCCACATCGCCAGGGCTGCACTCGAGGCGATCGCCTACCAGACGGTCGACGCGGTTCGGGCGCAGGAGGCCTCCTCCGGGCATGAACTCGAGGTGCTCAAGGCGGACGGAGGCGCAGTCAGCAACCGGTGGCTGATGCAGTTCCAGGCGGATCTCCTGGGCGTTCCGGTGGTCGTCCCGGAAATCGCTGAGACGACCGTCCTGGGGGCCGCCTACCTCGCCGGACTGGGCGTCGGAGTCTGGGACCTCGAGACGGTTGCCGGGATGTGGAGGCCCAGTCAGAGATTCGAGCCGCGGATGGAACCCGACCAGGCTGAGACGCTGCTTGCCCGCTGGCACCGGGCGGTCGAGCGCTCGCGGAACTGGGCCGTGCCGGACCCGCAGTAACCGCTGCCTTTCCGGGGGTTAGGGTCTTCCAACGCCGATGTCCGAAATCAAGCCGCAGGTCTACAAAGACCCCCGTCCCGCCGAGTACTTCGACCAGTTCCACGAGCGCTCGCGAACAAAAGAACCGAACTTCGTCTACGAAGGTGTCAGGGCCGCGCTCTCCCCGATCGCGGTCGGCTTCTACCGCAGCCGGGCGATAGGAACCGAGAACGTCCCGCGGACCGGACCAGTCCTGCTGACGCCCAACCACTTCAGCCAGATGGACCACTTCTTCGCCGGCGTCTACCTCCGCCGCAAGCTGCGCTTCATGGCAAAGTCTCAGCTCTTCGGCCCGCCGGTCTTGACTTCGATTTTCACCCACGGCGGTGTTTTTCCGGTGCGGCGCGGCTACAGGGACGAAGAGGCATTCAAGACCGTGCAGGCGATCTTCGACCACGGTGGCTCCGTGCTGGTCTATGCGGAGGGTGGACGATCGAGGACCGGCGGGCTCGGCGACCCGAGACCCGGCATCGGGCGGATCGCACTCGAGTCCGGGGTACCGGTGGTACCGGTCGCGATCCACGGTTCGGCCTCGGTTCGAAAGTGGAAGAAGCTGGCCTTTCCAAAGGTGACCGTCCAGTACGGCGAAGCGATCACTTTCCCGGTCCAGGCCGACCCGACCCGCGAGCAGCAGATGGAAGCCGCGACCGAGGTCTTCGACG
>JBBRVF010000355.1:0-2263 GCA_038247145.1 Solirubrobacterales bacterium
CCGGTCGCGGTCGGCCGCGGCGGAGATGGTGTCGATCACAAGGGAGCTGAGCGGCCCTTCCGGCCCCGGAAGGGGTGGTGCGTTTTGCTCTTCCGCTCTGCTGCGGAAACCGGTAACCATCGGCACTATGTTTCCCCTGTCCGGGTGATCCGAAACAGGCGGTCGGGCGGACCCGGTGGACGCGGGGCGCCCACCGGGCCTGCGATTCAGGCGACCTGTCTGTCGAGCGACTCCCGCATGCGCCGGATCGACCGGCGGATGATTCGCGACACATGCATCTGCGAGTAGCCGATCTGCTCGGCGATCTCCGACTGTGTCAGGTCTTCCCGGAAACGAAGCCTTAGAACCTGTCTCTCGGTTCCTGAAAGATCAGAGGCAGCCGTCTGGAGGGTCAGGTTGTCTTCGATCTCTCCGAAGCTCTCGTCCTCCTCGCCGATCCGCTCGGAGGGTGTCGTATCGTCCGGTTCGGAGCCCGCCGGCCCTTCCAGCGAGACGGGGTAACGCGTCTGCTTGGCCTCGATCGCCTCCAGAACTTCGTACTCGGCGGTATCCAGTTCGTCGGCAATCTCGGAGACGGTGGGGCTACGCTTCAACTCGGCGCCCAGGTCGCTCGTCGCGCTGTCCACCTCCGCCATGCGCTCGTAGAGACTGCGCGGGATCCGGACCGGCGCGACCCGATCCCGGAAGTGTCGCTTGAGCTCGCCGTTGATGGTCGGCGACGCGAATGCCTGAAATGGGATCGCGCGCGACGGATCGAACCGGTCGATCGCTTTGACCAAGGCGAGACTTGCTACCTGGATCAGGTCGTCGGTGGGCTCAGGTCCGGTGCGGAAAGAGAGCGCGAGCCCGCGGGCGAAGTCCATGTAGCGCCTCGCCAACTCTTCACGAACGTCGTCGTCGTCGCGTCTTTTCCACAACTGCCTTTCTTCCGTCAGGCCCAGTAGGGATCCGTCCCGTGAGTTAGATCGTCTTGCAGTTTCCATTTCAGCCTCCTCGTTCTTACGATTGAGTTTGCTGCCCTAGAGCCCCTTTCGAGTGCCGTGCAGAACTTTTGATCTCTCGAATGCGACCGTATCAATTCTCGGACGAACTTTCTCAGTGATCCCGGAGGACAGAGATCAGCTCCTGCTTGTCCATCCCCGAACGGCCCTCGATGTCGAGTTAGGCAGCCCTGTCGCGGAGCTTCTCGTAGAGCTCGTCGTCCGTGACGATCGGTCCGTGATCCTCGGTCACTCGGTGGCCCCCTTTTCAGCAAGTCGTGCTCGTGACGTCTGCCCCGGCCGGGTGCCGGTTAAAGGGACGGACTCAGCCTGTATGCCGGAGCGGGCGCTCGGCGAGCAGCGAAGAGGCACCTTCCCGCCAGCGGCCCATCACCCGCCGGACCAGCCGCTCCTCGAAGGCCAGCAGCGACCGGGCCCCAAGGATGATGTCCGGTCCAAGGGTCGGGTCAATGAGGGCCAGGCCCTCGGCCATCTCGAAGACTGCCGTCGATTTGAGCCTTTCGGAACTGGCTTTCGATTCGTCGAAGTAAGCCGAGGCGGCTTCGTCCAGTCCGAGACGCCGCATCGCTGTCGCGCTGGCACGGTCTTCGGCGGGGGAGAGGATTTCCTGCATGGCAATACGACCGAGTGCCGCCCCGCGGGTCCTTCGGTGTAGCCCGAGAAACGAGATCAGGTTGACTTCGGCCAGTGTGCTTCCCGGCAGCAGGTCGAGATATGCACCGTCGCGATCGTCGAGACCCATCGCCCGCAAGGCTTTCGCGTGGAGAGCTCGCCTGGGAACCGCATCCTTCAACAGCTTTGCCAGTGCCCGCCGCGGCCTGCCCTGGAGTCGGGCAATCGTCCAGGCGAAGGTGTCGCACTGCCGCAGTCGTACCGGGGAGCGGTGGATGACCAGCTCCCGGGTCTGATTCAGGTCCGCTTCGCCGGCGAGAAGATCGATCAAGTCGCCGGTTCGCGGGTCAGGCTTGAGGCTGAGCAGACAGTTGCCGATCTCGTCAGGCTGGATGTCGGTTTGGGGTTCGACGGCAAGTCGGATGCCCGTAGCGAAGATGTCTTCCAACTCGGCCCTGAATTCGAGCAACCCCGGATCCCACTCCCAGGCCGTGTCGACTCCCCTGAATGAGAGAAAATGAAGCTCGTAGCAGAGGCTGAGAGAAAGCTGAAGATCCTGATCGCCGATTGGGTCCGTCATCGGCTTCGTGATGCGGCGGACCGTCCTGGCTGCTTCGTAGCCTCGTCCCTCGAGGTTGGAAGTGGCCGTA
>JBBRVF010000356.1:0-2259 GCA_038247145.1 Solirubrobacterales bacterium
AGGCATCTGATGCAGGCGATCAAACTCGAAGGGGACACCCGCAGGATCGGTGATTTCACCGCTGTCGACAACATCGATCTCGAGATCGAGCAAGGGGAGTTCTTCTCGCTGCTCGGCCCGTCGGGCTGCGGCAAGACGACGACCCTGAGGATGCTGGCGGGATTCGACGTGCCCACCGAAGGCAGCATCCTGCTGGAGGGCGAGCCGGTAGAGGACGTTCCGCCGAACAAGCGCAACGTCAACATGGTCTTCCAGAACTACGCCCTGTTCGACCACCTCGATGTCAAAGGCAACATCGCCTTCGGACTGAAGCGCCAGCGGGTGCCTTCGGATGAGATCAAGACGAGGGTGGCCGAAGCGCTTGAGCTGGTCGATCTCTCGACTCGCGGCGACTCACGGCCCTCTCAGCTTTCCGGCGGACAGCGCCAGCGGGTCGCCCTGGCCAGAGCCCTCGTCAACCGTCCACGGGTACTGCTGCTCGACGAGCCTCTCGGTGCCCTCGACCTCAAGCTTCGGCGTCAGATGCAGGTCGAGCTCAAGGCGATCCAGCGCGAAGTCGGCATCACTTTCGTCTACGTGACTCACGACCAGGAAGAAGCGCTGTCGATGTCCGACCGGATCGCCGTGATGAGCGCCGGGCGGGTCGTCCAGTGCGGTCCCCCCGAAGACATCTACGAGCATCCCAAAGAGGAGTTCGTGGCCGGCTTCATCGGAATCTCGAACCTGCTCTCCGGAAAGGCGGAAGGTCAGGGTCAGGTCCGGGTCGGCGAAATCTGCCTGCCGGTCCCCGACCTCCCCGACACCTATCGCAGCGGGGACCCGGTACAGATCGCGGTCAGGCCCGAGAAAATCGCCGTCGACGAGATCGGCAGCAATGGCAGTCGCATCGAAGCAGACATGTTCAAGGTCGAAGGCGAGATCGAAAGCATGGTCTACCTCGGGGTCGGCAATCAGCTCACTCTGAATCTCGGCGGCGGCGGCCGCCTGGTCGCCCTCGAGCAGGCCACCTACCGGATGAGTTCCGAAGACCGCTGGAAGGTCGGCCAGCGGGTTCAGCTCGGCTGGCACCCCGAGCACTGCATGGTCCTCAGCTCCAACGGCACGCCGGCCTGAGCCGCGTCTGTCAGGCTGACCAGTAGGCGCCGATCCGGGCGGTGAAGGCTTCCGGTTCTTCGGCGTAGAGTCGGCGCGCCGTCGGCAGTCCGTCGGCCAGGATCCCGGCCTGCCTGCTTTCGATCGTTTCGATCAGGACCGAGTAGTCCTCGGCCGCGGTTTGGCCTTCGATTTCGTCGAGCAGAACCGATAGGTCGTTGTAGTCGCCGAGCAGATCGGCAAGGCGGCTGGATTCCCTGACCGGCCCCTTCATTCCTTCGGGCCAGGCGTCTCTGAACAGGCGTAGCTCGTACCAGAGTTCCTTGACCCGCTTTCGAAAGGCGTGGACCTTGCCCGGATCGGGCGCCGAGCCGGCGCCGGTCTGCTTCTCGATTTCCGCCAGGGCACTTCTTCCCCGCCTGTACGAGCGCTTCAGCCCCGGCTCGAAGATGCTCCAGCCGGAGTCCTCCAGCGGCCAGTCTGCGACCCTGCGACCGCCATCTTCGATCTCTTCGGCTACCTGCGCGATCGTATCCTCGAGCGATTCGCCGGCGTCGGCTCCGACCGAATCGCGGCGCGCGTCGAGGTCGGCCACCAGGCCCTCGACCGGAGGGGCTTCGTCCGGGTAGTCGTCCATGACCGAAGCCAGCGTCGCCGCCAGCACTTCGGCGTCGCGGGTCTCCGAGAGCAGTCTCGCCGCGTCGCGGAAGACTGCCTTCTCGCGGTTGTAGGCCTGCTTGCCGATCTCGCCCCTGACAAGGCTCAGGACGGCGCGCACCTTTTTCATGTCTTTGCGTGCCGTGTGGACGGCGTCTGCACGGTCGTCGCCGGGTATCTGCCTGAGGGCCGAAACTGCGGAATCGACTCTGCCCATCGCGACCCTGCGGACTTCCGATGCCTGGCCACCTGCTTCGAGCCGGTAGCGGGCCTTCTGGACCGCTTCGGCATCCGGCCCGGCCGCGGCCTCTTTCGCAGGCGGGATCTCTTGAGGATCGCGGGAGGGGACCTCGGGCGCCATGCCCGCAACCGGGGGGGAGACCACATGCTCCTCGGTATTCTCTCCGGCGCCGTCCGGCTCCGGTGGGAGCGGTTCGCCGATTTCGATCGTGAACTCGGCGATGTCGGTCTCCCCCGGCTCGACCGAGGTCAGGTCGCGGCCGCTGATCA
>JBBRVF010000357.1:0-2257 GCA_038247145.1 Solirubrobacterales bacterium
ATGTCGAGCAGGACCTCGTCACGGTCGATTCGGACGACTTTGCCGTTTACGACGTCGCCTTCCTCGAACGATACGATCGTCGCTGCGTAGTTTGGAATGATCCGGCCGTCAACTTCGACCAGAAGGCCGTTTGAGCCTTCGACCGGAACCCCCTCTGGGGCGTGTAGGAGAGTGCTGTCAGTAGTAGTCACAGCGCGGGATCATGGCAGAACCGGGGCCGGGCCGCGTATCAGCCGGATGTGGTCCGCCGCCGAGGCGCACCCTCGCAAAGCCGCTGCCCGGGATCGTGGTCGTCTGACAGCCACGATCCCGGGCAGCGCGAGGCTCGAAGTCGACACTGCCGGGCCACGGTGCCGGTCCAATAATCTGCTCGAATGGCCAGACGGGCGACCAAGCGCGGTGACGAGCGGACCTACCTGAGCGGCGAGCGCGACCTGCTGGTCTGCGGCGCCAGCTTCGCCGGCCTGATGATCGCCCGGCAGATGGCCGGCTCCGGGGCCGACGTGCTGGTCGTGGACCGCTACGAAATTGGCGAGCGCCAGACTTCAGCCTGTGTGATCCCGACCGCCTGGCTCGAGGAGCTGGGGCTGCTGGAATCCGAGAAACAGCGCTTCGACTCGGTCCTGGTCCACACCGCCCACGGCTCGATCGATCTGCCGGTTCCGTGGAGCTTTTCGACCTTCGACTACCGCAGCTTCTGTGAGCTTCTCTGGAACGACTGCGACGCCGAGTTCGAGACCGCGAAGGTCGATGGCCGAGCGAACGGCAGCATCGCCGGCAGCAACGGGTCGTTGAACGGAAGCGCTCGAACGGACGTGGAGCAACCGATCGCGATCGAGACCGACCGTGGTGTGATCTCGGCTCCGCTGGTTGTCGACGCGATGGGCTGGAAACGCTTGCTGGCCTCGGATTCGACCGTTCAGCCGCCCGATGCCCCTCTGTCCCGCGGGCTCGAGGTTCATCCGGAGGGCCGCAGTGACGATCTCGAGGTCTGGATCGACCGCAGGTACGTTCCCGAGGGCTACGGCTGGTCCTTCCCGGCCGGTGACGAGCTTCGAATTGGCATTGGCTCCTTCGATCCGCGCTTCCATGTGCGCGAAACCACCGAACTACTGGCCGAAGACACCGGAAGCGAGGCGTCCGGCTGGCAGGGAAACTGGATCCCCCACAAGCTGCGAGACGGGACCGATGAAGGCATCTTCTTCGTCGGCGATTCGGCCGGCCACTGCCTGCCGCTGACCGCGGAGGGAATCCGTCCGGCCCTCTACTTCGGCGCCGCCCTGGGCCTGGAGCTGCGGGCAGTGGTGGACGGCCGTCAGAGCCGCGAGCGTGCGCTTTCGGCCTATCACCGATTCAACGCCTCCCACGAGCGTCAGTTCCGCTGGCTTCTGAACTCCCAGAAGGGCCTGCCGAAGGTGCCCCCGCGGCTGGTCAAGCCCACCCTGATGGCCGCCTTCACCGGAGCCGTCGGCCGGTTCGCCTTCAAGCGCTACCTCGGAATCGCCCCGCCTCAGTTCGCCCGCACCGCGTCAGTTTCGACCCCCTTTAAGCGTCTCTTGCTCGACATGCCAGACCTAGGCGAAGACGAGGGCTTCGAGCGCCCCAAGGACTGCGGCCGTCCCGCGGAACCTTGGGCTTCCTAGTCGATTCCGTCGGACAGGGTCGAAGCCCAGAGATCCTCTTCGACTTCGGTCGTACTGTTCATTCGGTCGGCCGAGGCTGCTTCCCGCTCAGCCCTGAAAATGGCCTCACGCTCTTCGCGCCCTGCGATCTGATTCAGCAAAGCCGAAAGTGACATTCCGCGTTGCTCCGCCTGCCTCGCAAGCCGGTCCCGGGTTTCCCGACTAACCGGGATTGTCGTCGTATCAGCAGCCATAGTGCCTACGGACCGTAGACCACAGGTGGCGATCATTTCAAGCGCAGGCCAATCGGCTCCGCGGAACGCGCTCAGCGCTCGACGAAGTAACTTCCGCTGGTCGCGCCGCCGGAGAAGTAGCGGCTGGTGATGGTCTTCTTTCGGGTGAAGAACTCGACCGCGTCGGGTCCGTGGGCGTGGAGGTCGCCGAGGAAGGAGGCTTTCCATCCCGAGAACGGGAAGAAGGCGACCGGGGCGGCAACGCCGATGTTGACGCCGACCATGCCGACCTCGACGTCGTGTCGGAACTTGCGCACCGCCGAAGCCGACTCGGTGAAGATCGAGACTCCGTTGCCGAAGCGGCTGGAGTTGACCACCTCGATTGCCTCCTCGAGAGTGTCG
>JBBRVF010000358.1:0-2246 GCA_038247145.1 Solirubrobacterales bacterium
AACTACCCGTTCGTTTATCCGAGCGCGAAAGAAAACGCGCCCGACGTCTTCAAGAATCTGGCGGCGGCCCGCTTCCCACGTGTGGTCGACAGTATTCCCTCGGCGCCGCCACTCGGTGGAATCAATCTGGGCGTTTCCGAGTTCTCGACCAATCAGGAAAAGGCCTTCGAGGCGATCAAGTGCCTGGTCAAGCCGGAAAACCAGCTTCAGATCGCGACAGCAGCCGGTTTACCCCCGGTCAACGAGGCGGTCTACCAGTCGAAGGAAATCGACAAGGTCTACCCGGGATTCGCAGACCTGATGCGTGAGTCGATCGAAGCCGCCGCGCCGCGGCCGGTCACGCCGGCCTACCAGGATCTGACCCTGGCGATCCAGCGGGTGGTCCACCCGGTGGCCGACATCGACCCGGACGACCCGACCTCGACGACCGACGCACTGCGCGAAAAGGTCGAGACCGCGCTGAAGAGGGAGGGGCTGCTCTGATGGAAGCCGCCAGCGTTCCCGACGAGAGCCGCGACGGCGGAAAGAAGGACAAGAAGCCGACGAGCGATCGCGCCAAGTCCGAGCGCAAGCTCGGCTGGCTGCTCTGCGCCCCGGCGGTAGCCGCGATGCTGCTGGTCACCGCCTACCCGATCGGCTATGCCTTCATCCTCAGCCTGCAGAAGGTCGACCTGCGCTTCCCGGACGAAGGCGGTTTCGTCGGGTTGAGCAACTACATCGACGTGCTCAGCTCCGAGCTGTGGTGGACCGACGTCTTCAACACCGTCTTCATTACGGTCATTTCGGTCTCGATCGAGTTCGCCCTCGGCATGATCATCGCCCTGGTCATGCACCGGGCGATCTTCGGCCGGGGAACCGTGCGCACATCGGTCCTGATCCCCTACGGAATCATCACCGTGGTCGCGGCCTTCTCCTGGCAGTTCGCTTTCCAGCCCGATACCGGCTTCGTCAACCAGCTGCCGTTCATCGCGGATGACATGAACTGGTTCGGTGAGCGCTTCAGCTCCTTCGCGGTGATCATCTTCGCCGAGGTCTGGAAAACCACGCCCTTCATCGCTCTTCTGCTGTTAGCCGGTCTGACGACGATCGACGAAGGCCTCTATGAGGCGGCGAAGATCGACGGGGCGAATGCGTGGAAGAGGTTTGTCCGAATCACCCTGCCGTTGATGAAGCCGGCCATCCTTGTCGCGCTGCTGTTCCGCACCCTCGATGCCTTCCGGGTCTTCGACACGATCTTCATCATGACCGGAGGCGCTCAGGACACCGAGTCGGTGTCGATCCTCGGCTACAACCAGCTTATATCGAGGCTAAATCTGGGCCTCGGTTCGGCGGTCTCGGTGCTGATCTTCTTTTCCGTGCTGTTGATTGCCTTTGTATTCGTACGTGGCTTCGGGACGAGCGTTCCCGGTCGGGAGGCTGATCGCTGATGAGCACTGATTCAACAAGCTCCAAGGACCGGATCTTCTGGCTGTTCGGCCTGATGATCATCGTCTTCTACGCCCTGTTCCCGGTGCTCTGGATCGTCTCGCTTTCGGTGAAGACGCCGGCCACGGTGACTGAGTTCAGCAACCTCGGCCAGGCCCTTATCCCCCAGGATCCGACCCTCGACAACTACTCGGCCCTGTTTACCAACGGCCTCGACGGCCCCTTCCTGAAGCCGCTGATCAACTCGATCGGCATCGCGCTGATCGCGACTGTGATCGCCGTGGTCCTGGCTTCCTTTGCCGCCTATGCGATCGCCCGACTCGAATTCCCCGGCAAGACGGCGGTGCTGGCCGGCGCGCTGGCGATCGCCATGTTCCCGCCTATCTCGACCATCGGTCCGCTGTTCGACATGTGGCGCGCCCTCGGCCTCTACGACACCTGGATCGGCCTGATAATTCCCTACCTGAGCTTCTCCCTGCCGTTAGCCATCTACACCCTCGTTGCATTCTTCAGGGAGATCCCCTGGGATCTTGAGCAGGCTGCCCAGGTGGATGGAGCCACTCCGCTTCAGGCAGTCCGAAAGGTGATCCTGCCGCTGGCCGCGCCGGGAGTCTTCACCGCCGCGATCCTGGTTTTCATCTGTGCCTGGAACGACTTCCTCTTCGCGATCTCGCTGACAAGTTCGGACGCCTCGCGGACTGTGCCGGCGGCGCTCGCTTTCTTCACCGGCGATTCGCAGTTCACACAGCCTTTCGGCAACATCGCGGCGGCAGCTGTGCTGGTGACCATCCCGATTATCGTCTTCGTACTGATCTTCCAGC
>JBBRVF010000359.1:0-2239 GCA_038247145.1 Solirubrobacterales bacterium
GCGGTCGAGGTGCCGCACGAACAGGTGCTGCTCGAGTTGGAAGCGCGGTTCATGAGGCAGGCCCCGGGCACATCCGGGACGCTTCCAGCTACCGACAAGGTTACGGTGATGCGATCCTCGGGCGAGCGCAACGAGGCGGAAGCGATTGGAGCCGAGATCGCGCGACTGGTGAACGGCGGAGTTCCGCCCGACGAGATAGCGGTCGCGATTGATGTTCCCGCCAGCAACGGTCCGGTGATCCGGGACGCGCTGCTGCGCTTCGCCATCCCGGTGGCGCTGGAAAGCGAAACCGCGGTTCGTGAAACGACTGTCGGCGCATCGATCCTGTCGGTCCTCAGGGCGGTCGAACCGATGGCCGGTCCTCGCCCAGCCTTCGAATGGCTTCGAAGTCCGATCGGACCCGATCGGGAGACGGTTGACCGGGTCGAACTTGGATCGGTCGCCGGCTCGGATACGACCGCCGATGCGGTGGTGCGCAGACTTCGCAAAGCGGGCGACGCGAACCCCGCCGGCTGGACCCAACTGAAAACTGCGATCAGAGCGGGAAAGCCCGTAAACGAGATCGTCGCAACCCTTGCCGTGGATCTGAGTCGAGCAGTCCTGGCGTCAGATTCGACGCCGACACCGTCGCCGGCGACGGCGATCGAGACTCAGGCGGGAACCGCCATAGCCAAGGCAGCCGAGGAACTGAAGGCGATTCAGGGGCCCCGCAGTACGGGCCTCGACGAGATCCGCGCCGCAATCGAGTCGGGGTCGGTCAAGCTCTGGTCGGTGCCGGCAGCCGGCACGGTCAGGATCGCAAGCCCGTACAGCCTGAGGTCCAAGCGCTTCTCCCACCTGTTCATGGCTTCTCAGCAGGAGGGCGGCATCCACGACATGGACCGGGCCGGACCGTTTCTTTCGGCTTTGGACCGTTCCCTTCTCGGAATGCGAGATCGCGCCGACCCCGAGGTTCAGGCCCGGTACCTCTTCTACTCCTGCCTGACGGTGCCGACCGACGGCCTGTGGATTTCCTGTCGAACCTCCGACGAAGCCGGCAAAGCCGAGCAGCCCTCGCCTCTGGTCTCGGCAGTCGAGGAGCTCTTCGAACTGGACCCGGAGGGTCATCCGGCGGTGGCGAAGGGTGGCAGAGCCGGCAGCGACATCCTGTTCGATCCGGTCGACGGCCCGAGCCTTCGGGAAGTGGCACGTGGACTCGCAACCTCCGCCCGGGTTGCCGAGGTCGACCTGGGTGAAGACCAGGCCGAAGTCGACAGGTGGCTCGATGCGGCCAAGACGCTTGAGGCGTCGACCAGGAGACTTGCATCGCTGAATCTGGACGCCGTGATTGCCGAGCTGGCCGACGACCCGGTCTTCTCCGCCACCGACATCGAGGCCTACGCCGGCTGCCCGTATCGCTGGTTCGTCGAGCGTCAACTCTCGCCCGTGCAGTTCGGCCCCGACCCGGACTACCTGACCCTCGGGACACTGCTCCACGGAGTTCTCGAATCTTTGTATGGCGAATTCCCGAATCAGGTGCCTCGTCCGGGCACCCTGAGCAGATGGACAGACGCCCTGCCCGGGATAGTCGAGCAGCGCGCGGCCGAATGGAACGTGCGTCTCGACGGCGACGATCCGGTCGCGACCGGCCAGCGGATACGGGCCCGGGCACTCGTCGCCACCCACCTTCGGAGAGAAGCCGGTCGGCCGGAGCCCGGCCATCTGCCGGCTGAACTCGAGTACTCGTTCGGTACTCGAAGCTCCTCGAACGTCGCGGTGCCGGTCAATGGCTGGAAAGTCAGGGGAAAGGTAGACCGCATCGACCTCTCGCCAAAGCGGGATGACGGCTCGCCGAGGGAAGCGGTCGTGATCGATTTCAAGTCCGGGGACGTGCGCGACCTCACCCACAAAAAATCGAAGAAGGAGCGCAGACTTCAGCTTCAGCTCTACCTGCATGCTGCGCGGGCCGCGGGGCACATACCGGTCGCCGGCCTCTACGTCAGCCTGAGAGCGGACGCCGGTGATGCACGGGGCGCCTTCTCCGCCGCCACACGGGACGAGATGCTCGCCCGTGGGGCCAGCGTCGAAGACCTGCTCGCCGACCCGCCGACAGAATCCGGCGAAGTCTCGGGGATCGAGGCCTTCATCGACGAAGGCCTGACCCGGGCCGATGAGTCGGAGAAGCGGATACTCGAAGGCCTGCTCGAACACGATGCGGCCACCTGCCCGAACCACCTTGAGCACCCGGCCGTTCCCGACC
>JBBRVF010000360.1:0-2233 GCA_038247145.1 Solirubrobacterales bacterium
GAGTATTGCGACCGGGTCAACGAGCTGAGGGATTCGGTGACGGCGCTGACTGACATCTCGATCGACAGCGACATCATCGACTCTGTCCAGGCCGATCTGGATTCGGTTCAGGTGAATGCCAATGGGGTGGTCGATGCCGCCAGGGAGGACTTCCCCGAGGAGACCGACGAGCTTGAAACGACGGTCAACAACGCGTCGGATTCGATCAATGAGCTTCCCTCATCGCCTTCGGCAGCCGATATCGCTGCGCTGGCGATCGAGATCGGTGCCGTGGGCAACGCGGCCTCGAACCTCTTCGACGCCACTTCTTCAGCCTGCGAATAGTCCTCGATCGGGTCGCCGCGGCTAGCGTGGCTGACCCAAAGGCAGCCCCCGGGTCAGCGGGCGCGGAAGCGCGCTTTCTGGGCGAAGACCGGCTTGGCCGCGAAGCGCCGGTAAGTGCGCAGGGTCCGGTCATCGCTGTCGATCTTCAGATTCGACAGGCTGCCGTCCTGGTTGGTCCAGGACTCGTTCCAGACCGAAACCGCTCGCAGCCGGGGGTACCGGCCTGAAGTGATCGTGCGCATGGCTTCCCTGAACCAGGCCGCCTTGCGCCTTCCCTGACGGGACCCGAACTCGAGCAGGGCGATCGGCTTGTTCGAAAGTCGGGTCAACTTCGGGTAGACCCGGTCCATGGCCCGTTTGAACCCCGGTCCCCATCGCTCGTCCGGGGTCAGCGGACCGTAGACCGATACCCCAACCCAGTCGACGTAACGGTCACCGGGGTAGTAGGAGCCGATCGAGTTCCACCGTTTCCGCGGCAGGGAGTTGTCGTCGGCGTGGAAGAACCAGGTGAGGTTGTTCGCTCCGCCGGATTCGATCGTCTCTCGCACATGGCGGTAGGCCTTGCGGAAGCGCTCCGGGCCGTCTGCCAGGCGCGGGTTGCCGAATCGGTCCTTGCTGCCGGCCCCGTTCCACCGGCCGTTCCACGGGAACCAGGAGCCGTTGACCTCGGTGCCGAACTCGACCAGCATCGGCCTGCCCCAGCGGGCGGCGGCCCGGCCCCAGGCGGCCAGGTCCCGATCGAAGTCCCCGGCGACGATGCGCTGCAGCCGGTATCTCGGGTCCGGGCCGCTCGGCCTCCACTCTGTTCGGGCCATCAGGCGCACGAATGGCACCGAACCGGCAGCCTGGATGCGCTTCACCGCACTTGCCGGGAAGCGGATCTTCTTGCCCCAGTTGTTCGAGAAGTAGGCCCAGGCGAGGTTCCGTCCGGCAAGGCGTTCGAATGCCCGAACCCGTGCTTTCGTGACCACCTCTTCGGTGTTGTTGAAATCCGGGTAGGCCGAGTGGTAGATCCTGCCCTGCGGCGGCGGCACGAGCTTCATACCCCCTTCGCCGACGGAGGCCGGGGCGCCGGTTGCCGGCAGGAGCGCGACGGCGAAAAGCGCGACGGCGGCAATTCCCAGTGGTCGAAGGGCCGGAAGCTCCATTCCCGAAGCTAGCCCGCCGACGGGGCGTCGTGAGTGGTTTCGGCATCAGCTTCCGCGTCTGCGAGGTGCCGATCGGGGCGCCCCAGCAGGTACGAGCAGACGCCTGTGAGCGTCACCGTGGCAACGACGATCAGCAGCGGTCCGGAGTCCTCGGTGAAAGAACCGACCAGTCCGCCGGCCAGACCGCCGATCAGGGCCGCGGGCCAGATCGGCCCGGCGAAAGGCTCGAACATGCGACGGTTGCGGATCGCAAAGGCCGCGGCCAGCAGGCAGATCAGGGTGATCACGGGCATCGCCTCGCGCCACAGCTGCTGCCAGGCAAGAGTCGAGCGCCGCTCCACCGTTTCGTAGAAGCCGCTGAATGAGTCGAGGGCGAGCACGCTGTTGCTCAGGTGACCCTGGCCGTCGGCGGTCAGGGCGTCGAGCGCGGCGAGCAGGGCGAGGCCGATTGCCGGGCTGAGCACGAGGATCGCGATCCTCTTCGCGTCCATGCGGCCGGGAAGCATCATCATCGCCGCGACGGCGCTGGCGGCGGCGACGATGAAGGCGGCACCGACCCCGGCGCCGAGCTTGCCGGAACCGAGGATCGCCCCGAGGATCAGGCCGCAGACGAGCACGATCAGCGCGTTTCGCCTGGACTTCGGTTGGTTGGTCAGCGCCGCGGCGACACCGGCCAGCAGCAGAACCATCAGACCCGACTTCAGTTCGTTGCCGACCCCGTAGAACCTTGAGCCGTAGCCCGGGTTGGGCCCGAGAATGGA
>JBBRVF010000361.1:0-2230 GCA_038247145.1 Solirubrobacterales bacterium
ATCGGCGCGGGCTTCGTGCCGGAGGTATTGGAAGTCAACCTGATCGACGAGTACCTGCCGGTCAAAGACGAAGACGCGGTCGAGACGGCCCACCGCCTGGCTCGGGAGGAGGGGATCCTCTGCGGCATCTCCGCTGGAGCCAACGTGCATGCGGCGCTCGAGGTGGCGGCGCGGCCGGAGTTCGCGGGCGGTCGTATCGTGACCGTGGTCTGTGACTCCGGCGACCGGTACATGTCCCTCCCATTCTTTTCCTCCTGATGGCAGGCGCCGCTCCCGCACGCCTGATCGGTCTCCTCGGGGAGCAGGTCGAAGCGGCGCGTGGCAGGGACCCGGCCACGGCCGATGTCTCGACCGCGGAGATCCTGTTGACCTGGCCAGGGGTGCAGGCGGTGCTGGCCTATCGTTTTGCTCACCGGCTCCGGCGGGCACGGGTCCCGCTGATGCCGATGGCCGTCTCCTGGCTGTCCCGTTCGATCACCGGAATCGAGATTCACCCGGGCGCAACGATCGCCTCCGGCTTCTTCATCGACCACGGCGCCGGAGTCGTGATCGGCGAGACCGCCGAGATCGGCAACGACGTAACCCTCTACCAGGGAGTGACGCTCGGCGGGACAGGCTTTCAGGCTGGCAAGCGGCATCCGACGGTCGAGGACAATGTCACGATCGGCTCCGGGGCCAAGCTGCTCGGCCCGATTCGGGTCGGCCACGGCGCCAAGATCGGAGCAAATTCGGTGGTCGTCGAGGATGTGCCGCCCTGCTCGACCGTCGTCGGCAACCCCGGGCATCCGGTCAAGGTCGAAGGCCGCAAGGTCGAAGGCCCGGATGCCGACTGGATCCACCTCCCCGATCCGATGCAGGACGCGGTGAAAAAGCTTGCGACGCGGATCAAGGAACTGGAGAAGCAGGTGGCCGAACTGTCCGGGCAGACGGACCCCGGAAACGGGGACCCGGATCCGGCTCCGAAAAAGGGTCGATCCTCAGCCGGAGGCTGAGTTCCCCGGCCTGGCCAGAACGGCCCTCGGGCCCGCCGCCCGGCTATATATCCTCGACTGGTGGAGGCCCTTGCCGATACCGACGAAGGTCTGAACCCGCCCCAGCGTGAGGCTGTCGAGTACGGGGACGGCCCGCTGCTGGTGATCGCCGGCGCAGGATCGGGAAAGACCCGCGTCCTGACCCATCGCATCGCCCACCTGCTGGCCACGGGCCGCGCCCGGCCGGGGGAGATCCTCTCGATCACCTTTACCAACCGGGCCGCGAAGGAGATGCTCGAACGGGTGGAGCAACTGGTCGGCCGGCGCTCCAGGGCGATGTGGGTCACCACCTTCCACTCTTCATGCGCCCGGATGCTCAGGGCCGATGCCGAAAAGCTCGGCTACTCGAAGTCGTTCACGATCTACGACGAATCCGACTCGCTGCGAATGGTCAAGCGGGTGATGGAGGAACTGGAAATCGATACCAAGCGTTTTCCGGCACGGGCGGTGCGCTCGGCGATCTCCGGAGCCAAGAACGAACTGGTCGACTCGATCGCCTACGGCGAGCGTCAGGGCTCCTGGTTCGAGGAGCAGGTCTCCCAGGTCTACGAGCTCTACGAAAAGCGAATGCTCGAGAACAACGCCATGGACTTCGACGACCTGCTGGTCCGCACGGTCAACGTGATGGAGCTGTTCGAGGAAGCGCGGGAGCGCTGGCGGCGCACGTTCCGCCACGTCCTGGTCGACGAGTACCAGGACACGAACCACGCCCAGTACCGGCTGCTCCAGCTGATCTGTGCCGAACACGGCAACCTGACCGTGGTCGGTGACGAGGACCAGTCGATCTACGGCTTTCGCCACGCCGACATACGCAACATCCTCGACTTCGAGAAGGACTTCCCCGACGCCAGGGTGATCAAACTCGAGCAGAACTACCGCTCGACCCAGACCATCCTCTCGGCCGCCAATGCCGTGGTTGAGAACAACCGTGACCGCCGGCCCAAGGAACTCTGGACAGAAGCGGGACAGGGCGAAGAAATCGAGCTGGTCCGGCTCGGCGACGAGCACGAAGAGGCCCGCTGGGTGGCCGGAGAGGTCGAGCGCCTCTGCGACGACGAAGGCATCACGGCCGACCAGATCGCGGTCTTCTACCGGACCAACTCGATGAGCCGGGTTCTCGAAGATACGCTCGTCCGCTTCGACCGGGCCTATCAGGTGGTCGGTGGCACCAGGTTCTACGACCGGGCCGAGATCAAGGA
>JBBRVF010000362.1:0-2222 GCA_038247145.1 Solirubrobacterales bacterium
CGAAGTCACCCGTGACCGGTGGCCGCGGCGGGTCGAAAGGACGACCGGTCCGACGGGCTGCCTCGATCGTCTGCTGGACTTCGCTTCTGGCGGCGGCGGAAAGGATCGCCGTCTGCTCCTCAGTGATCGACGGCTCTTCGCCAGTGGCGGGATGCTCTTCCCGCGTATCGTGCGCGCCGGTCTCTGGCACATCCGGAGGAGCGACGGCATTGTCGGCAGCAGCCGGAGCGTCGGCTTCCTCCGCGGGGGCGGCAGCACTTTCAGAACTCTCGAGCAGGGCGGCGCGGAAGACCGGATCGAGGTCGGGTACGTCTTCGCCGCCGAGCAGCCTGGCCTCTGCCGCGAACACCTCTTCGGTCGGCTGGTCCTCGTAGTCGGGCTGCGCGTCGGAGGTCTCGGGCGCATCCTGCGACCCATCTGGCGCATCCTGCGATTCCTCCGGAGTCTCTGGCTGCGGGTCGGCCGCGGCGTCCTCGGAGCCGTTGGCCGCATCCATCAGGTACTCCTCGGTTGATTCGTCGCGTTCTTCGTGGTCACTCATCGGCTGCTCCCGGAAACGTTCCGGCGCTTTCTTTCAGGAACTCCCGCAGCGTGCGATGGAAGGTTTCCAGCGAGCCGACCGAGACCCATTCCTCGGGCCCGTGGTGGCCGGCACCGACCGGGCCGAATTCGACCGCCGGTATTCCGGCCCTGATGAACGACAGGGCGTCCGAGGCACCGTCCCGGCCGACCGAAACGGTCGGCCCGTCGTGGTGACGCCCCACGACCTCGATGAGCCGTCTGACCCAGGGGCATTCGGCGTCGCTCTGGATCGGGGGAAAAGTGATGATCGGCTCCATCGAGACAGGGCCGAGTCCGCGAATCTGGTCGCGAATTTCTTCTGGGTCCTGATGGGGCAGGAAGCGGATGTCGACGTCTATTGCGCAATAGTCGGGAACCTTGTTCAGGGCGTCGCCACCCCAGATGCGGCCTAGGCTGATGGAGGGGCGATCGAAAAGTTCGGAACTTTCCCTTGCAAACGGTAGCGACTCGACCCCACGGAACATCTCTACGGCCCTGAGGATGGCGTTATCGCCCAGCCAGGGGGTTGAACCGTGAGCGGAGCGGCCGCCCACTCCGAGCCGGATGCCGAGCACCCCCTTGGCCGCCACACCTACATGCAAATCGGTGGGCTCGCCGGTGATCGCGAAGTCGCCGGTCATGCCGGTACTGACCAGGTGATCGCTGCCCCGGTTCTCGCTCTCCTCCGATTCTTCGTCGGAGACGATTCCCAGCAGGACCCGGACGCCCGGTATCGGCCGGTCCGGGTCGGGCAGGGCCATCATCATCGCGGCGAGGGCAGCCTTCATGTCGTAGGCTCCCCGGCCGATCAGCCGGTCTCCTTCGACCCGGGGTTCGAACTGACCGGGCTCCGCCGGGACCACGTCGAAGTGACCGTGAAGGATGACCGTGGCACCACCGGGATCGCCCACGGCGGCCCGGATCACCGGCAGTCCCCGGCACTCGTCCTGAAACGTCTCGATCCCGCGGGCGTCCAGCCAGCCCTTGATGAAACCTGCCGCCTCGTGGACACCGTCCGCGCGGGAGGTGTCGTAAGCGATCAGGCGCTGCGCAAGAACGAGCAGGTCAGAGACTGCCTACTCACCCTTCGCAATGGCAATGAATGCCCGGATCCGTTTGAGATCGCGCTCGGCTACTGCTCTCGCGGCTTCGCCGGCCTGCTCGTCGGCGAGGCGCTCTTCCGCGCCGGAAAGCTCGGTTTCAAGCTGTCCGAGGTCCAGATCGTCAGTCAGTACAGCCTCTTCGAGCAGAACCTGGGCGTGGTTGGCGAACACCTGGAGCACCCCGTGGGACTGGGCGTACTCCTGAACCTCGTTGTCGGAAATCTTCAGCCGCAGCCGGTTCGGCATCAGGCCGGCCAGCACCGGGACGTGGTTTGCCAGCACACCGAGCTCGCCATCGACCGTGCGGGTCGAAAGCTGGATCACGTCGCCGCTGAAGACCTCACCTTCGGGGGTGAGGACGTCAACCGTGAGTGTCGACTCGCCGGCCAAGGTTTACGCCGCAGCCTTGCTTTCCGAGGTGACCTGGTCGATCGCGCCTTTCATGTAGAAGGCGCTTTCCGGATAGTCGTCGAGCTCGCCGTCGAGGATCATCCGGAAGCCACGGACCGTCTCGGCGACCGGTACGTACTGACCGGGGCTGCCGGTGAACTGCTCGGC
>JBBRVF010000363.1:0-2215 GCA_038247145.1 Solirubrobacterales bacterium
CCTGCCACCCATCCGTATTTCGAGGTCCTGCTGGCGGCAACCAGGCTCGCCTCCCCCGACGGGCCATCCTCCACTGTCCCGACGAACTGTCCGGCCTCGGCAGCCCCTCGCACCGGCGGGTAGCTGCTGAGGGGCCTGGCCTCCGGTCCCACTGCGTCCTATTTCGAGGGAACCCGGCCCGTCGCGTGTGCAGACGGCCTCGTCACGGTCGGTTTTCCTGCTGGATCTCAGTTCAACCGCCGAAATGCCGAGAAGCCGGAGCGACGCAGTCAGCTGGTCGAAGCGGTCACCTCGGTCACCGGCGAGCAGTACCTGCTCGAATACACGGAGCTCGGCTCCGAGGAGCCCGGTGAGTCCCGGGCCCAGTCGCCGCCGCAGGCGGTTGATGAGGAGCAGCTCGTAGAGCGAGTCAAATCGGAATTCAACGCGGAGGAGGTCATCTGATGGCGAAAAAAGGAATGGGCGGTATGGGCGGTGGCATGGGCGGCATGGACATCAACGCCCTGATGAAGCAGGCCCAGCAGATGCAGAACGAGATGATGCAGGCCCAGGAGTCGCTCAAGGACGAAGAGGTCGAGGCCAGCGCCGGCGGAGGCATGGTCAAGGTGAAAATCTCGGGAGACATGGTGATCAAGGACGTGACGATCGACCCCGACGCGGTCGATCCCGAAGACGCCGAGATGCTTGCCGAGATGGTCCAGGCCGCGGTCAACGAGGCGATTCGAGCCGCCCAGGAACTGGCCACCTCGAAGATGCCCGAAGTGCCCGGCATGCCCGGGCTCGGCGGCGGCGGTATGCCCGGAGGATGAGCGAAGGCCCGGCACCACTCAGCCGCCTGACGGCCGAGCTCTCTCAGCTTCCGGGTATCGGTAGGCGGACCGCTCAGCGGCTGGCCTTCCACATCCTGCGCTCGGACGAAGCCGACGCGAGGAACCTCGCCCAGGCGATCGTCGAGGTCAAGGAGAAGGTCGGGCTCTGCGAGATCTGCTTCAACCTCGCCGAGGGACCGCGCTGCCGGATCTGCGAGGACGCGGGCCGGGACGAGTCTCTGATCTGCGTGGTCGAGGAGCCCGCCGACGTGATCCCGCTGGAGCGCACCCATGAGTTCCGCGGCCGCTACCACGTGCTCGGCGGGGCGCTCTCACCGATCGACGGCATCGACGAGAGCGACTTGCGGATCGCCGAGCTACGGCGACGGGTCGAGGCGGGCGGCATCAGCGAGGTCATCCTCGCCACCAACCCGACCACCACCGGAGAGGCGACCGCCCAGCACATCGGCGACCTGCTTCGAGCGCAGACCAGGGTCACCCGCCTCGCTAGCGGCCTGCCGGTCGGCGCCGACCTCGAGCATGCCGACGAGGTCACCCTCGGCAAAGCAATGGTCGGCCGCCTCAGCCTGGACTGACTTGTTGAGTCGCCGGCGAGCGGATAGGCTCGGCCGAACGGACTGCCGACACGATTTCGCACCACAGGGACGAGACTCTCAAGCAGGAGGTAGGCATGATCAGATCTGCAACCGGACGATTCGAGGTCACGAGTACACGGCTATGTCTCGCGGCTCTTGTCTTGACCGCGGTGCTGCTGCTCGGTGCGTTGATGGACGCCAATCGTGCAATGGCCAAGGCTGGAGCGCAAAGCAAGGGAGCCGATCTGGTGGTCAAATCGAGATCGAATCTGCCTTCGAAGCTGAGCCAGGGCGACCTGCCCACGATCAGACTCACGGTGAAGAACGTCGGCTCGAAGAAGGCGGGTCGCAGCGCCCTGCGCCTCTACATTTCGCGTGGGAGCAAGCGATCGAAATCCGACAGGCGGTTCGGCCCTGCGGTCAAGGTGAAGCCGCTGATGCCGAAGGGTAGCTTCCGGTTCTCATCTCGTTTCGAGCCGCCCGACAATGTTCGGGGACGCCGCTTCCTGATCGTCTGCGCGGCCCCTGCGAAGCGTGAGAAAGGAAAGGCTCGGAGGAACAACTGCCGGACCCTGGGCGGGCCGATTCGGTTCACGGGCGCAGCCGGTTAGCGCTGAGAAACCGGTCTGCAGCCCCGGCTGGTCAGCTTCGGTACTTCAGCAGGGCGACCTGGCGGCAGCGGGCCAGCAGGCGCCCGTCTCGACTCCAGAGTTCGCCGTCTTCGCTGAAGTGGCCGTCGACGGCCAGATAGGTGCTGAGGCGGGCGAGTAACCAGTACGGTTCGGGGCAGTCGGCCACGGGCAGCACGCA
>JBBRVF010000364.1:0-2201 GCA_038247145.1 Solirubrobacterales bacterium
CTCGATGCGCATCATGACCCGTATGGGCCAGGGGGCACTAGACGTCCTGGGCGACAACGGCGAGTTCGTGCCCTGCGTCCACTCCGTCGGAATGCCGCTGGCCGAGGGCGAGCAAGACGTGCCTTGGCCCTGTAACGCCGACAACAAATACATCGTCCACTTCCCGGAAACCCGCGAGATCTGGTCCTACGGCTCCGGTTACGGCGGCAACGCCCTTCTCGGCAAGAAGTGTTTCGCGCTGAGGATCGCTTCGGCCATGGCCCGCGACGAGGGCTGGATGGCCGAGCACATGCTGATCATCAAGGTGACCAGTCCCGATCGTGTGGTCAAATACATCACCGGTGCTTTCCCCTCGATGTGCGGCAAGACCAACCTGGCGATGCTGATCCCGGCAGTCGAAGGCTGGAAGGTCGAGACGGTGGGCGACGACATCGCCTGGATGAAGTTCGGAGACGACGGCCGTTTACACGCGGTCAACCCGGAGGCCGGATTCTTCGGCGTCGCCCCCGGTACGGGTGCCAAAACCAACCCGATCGCCATGGATACGATCGCCCAGGGAAATTCGATCTTCACCAACTGCGCCCTGACCGACGACGGAGACGTATGGTGGGAGGGCATGACCCATGACGATCCCGACCATGTGACCGATTGGCTGGGAGGCGACTGGACTCCGGACTCGGATCACCCGGCCGCGCACCCCAACGCCCGCTTCACGACCCCGGCCGGCCAAAGCCCGACCGTTGCCGACGAATGGGAAGACCCGTCCGGCGTGCCGATCGACGCCTTCCTGTTCGGCGGACGGCGCGCCTCGGTCGTGCCGCTGGTCACCGAGTCCTTCGACTGGAAGCATGGTGTTTTCCTCGGCGCGACGATGTCGTCCGAGACCACTGCCGCGGCCACCGGAGCGGTCGGCCAGCTGCGCTTCGACCCGATGGCAATGCTGCCCTTCTGCGGCTACAACATGGGTGACTACTTCCAGCACTGGCTCGACATCGGCGAAATCGAAGGTGCCGTGCTGCCAAAGATCTTCTACGTCAACTGGTTCCGAAAGGACGAGACCGGCAATTACCTCTGGCCCGGCTTCGGCGAGAACAGCCGTATCCTCGAATGGGTCTTCCGCCGCTGCGAAGGCAGAGGCGAGGTATTCGAGACCTCCCTCGGACTGCTGCCCGCCATCGGCGACCTCGACCTCCAGGGTCTCGACATCAGCGCCGATGCGCTCGAAGAGCTTCTGACGGTCGAAGATCATGCAGTCCGCGAACAGTTGCCCCAGATCGAGGAGCACCTCGCCAAGTTCGGCGATCAGTTGCCCGCGGACATCCGGGCAGAGTTCGACAAGCTCAAAGCGCGCCTGGCCTAAGGGGCTCGACCGGTGCTGGCCGTAATCGGGGGCAGCGGGGTCTACGGCCTCGAGGGCCTCGAGGCAGGCCGGCGCGGCCGGGCAGATACGAAGTACGGCCTCACCTCGGGCGAACTGGTCGAGGGAGAGCTGGCGGACCGGCCGATTGCTTTCATCGCCCGCCACGGCGAGGACCACTCGATCGCCCCGCACCTGGTCAACTACCGCGCCAACATCGAAGCCCTGAGACATGCGGGGGCCACGAGGGTGCTGGCCATCTGCACGGTGGGCTCGATCGACGCCGACCTGCTGCCGGGAACCTTCGTGGTGCCCGATCAGATCGTCGACTACACCTGGGGCCGGGCTCACACCTTCCACGAGCCGGGAGACCCGGTTCCACACGTCGACTTCACGGACCCGTATACGCCTTCGTGGCGGGCCGAGGTCGGGGGCACGCTGAAAGAAGCGGGCGTCGGGTTCGCCGACGGAGCAACCTACGCGGCCGTGCAGGGCCCCCGGTTCGAGACCGCGGCCGAGATTCGGCGCTTCCGGAACGACGGCTGCACGATTATCGGCATGACGGGAATGCCCGAGGCCGCTCTGGCCCGTGAGGCGGGACTGGACTACGCAGCGATATGCCCGGTCGCCAACCTCGCCGCCGGGCTCGCCACGGTGGAACTCACGGCCGAAGAGGTCTTCGCCGCAGTCTCCCCGATGCTTGAACCAATTCAGGCGATCGTCGCGTCGCTGGTCAAACGGCCACCGGCACTTCACTGAGAGAATGGCGCTACTCGACGCTCCGACTACTGTTCATGAAGATGATGGGATCCGCGCCCAAGTTCAACATCCAGGTGGGCAGGAC
>JBBRVF010000365.1:0-2189 GCA_038247145.1 Solirubrobacterales bacterium
ACGTCGACCCGAAGTCGCGTTCACCGCTCATTGCCATCGGCGTGATGCTCGTGCTCAGCATCGGTTCAACGGCGATCTACGCATTCACCGACTGGTTCAGCGCGGTGTCCGTTCTGCTCGGACTTTCCCTGACCCTGTTGATCACCGCAGTCTCGGGAATTGTGCTTCCGTTCCGTCAGCCGGCCATGGTCGAGGGCTCGCCGTACGACCGCAAGGTCCTCGGAATCCCGTTGATCTCGCTGGTCGGCGGGCTTTCGCTTCTCGGATTCGGTACCGCGGTCGGCATCATTTTGTGGGATGAAGGTTCCGGAGCAAGCCTGAGTGCCAACCCGGGCAAGCTCCAGTTGGCGATCGCCGTCTACGTGGCCGCTTTCGTCATCTACGGGATCGCCCGGGCGGTTCGCAAGAGCCAGGGCATCGATCTGTCGCTCTCCCACCGCGAGCTTCCGCCGGAGTAGCGGGTGGGTCTGTTCAACCGCAACAAGGGGCGGACGGGGGAGAAACCCGTCCGCCTGTTTTATGCCTCGGACATCCACGGGACGGAGGTTTTGTGGCGCAAATTTCTGAACGCTGCAAAGACCTACGAAGCTGACGTGCTTGTGATGGGGGGCGATCTGACCGGCAAGGCTGTCATCCCGCTGGTCGAAAAGGGCGACATCTACGAGGTCGAGCTGTTCGGTGAGCGCCGCACCGTGACCGGTGA
This sequence comes from Solirubrobacterales bacterium, assembly GCA_038247145.1. Classification (GTDB taxonomy): domain Bacteria; phylum Actinomycetota; class Thermoleophilia; order Solirubrobacterales; family 70-9; genus 67-14. The sequence continues at coordinate 704 of JBBRVF010000365.1, forward strand.
AGATGAGCTGGTCGAACTCGAACACCAGATCCGGGGCAAGGGTATGTACCCCCACCGGATGACGGCCGAAGAGGTGCGCCGTGTGTCGGCGCTTTCGGAAGACGAACGGGAAGAGTGGTTCGCCGAGGTGATGCTGGAGACTTTCGAGCAGTGGCTCGATCTGGCTGGGGAGAGGCTGGCCGGCTCCGAAGCCGGCTGCTTCGTCATGCCCGGCAACGACGACCCTCCCGGGGTGGCGGAGGCGATCGAGCGGGCATCCGGGGTGGAGGCCTGCGACGGACGTGTGGTCGAGTTCAACGGCTATTCGATGGTTTCCCTCGGCTACTCGAACATCACGCCGTTCGACTCCCCCCGCGAGCTGTCAGAGGAAGAGATCGTCAAGCGGGTAAGCGCCTTGGCGGAGAAGGTGCCGGATCTCTCGAAGTGCATCTTCAACCTTCACGTGCCCCCCTACGATTCGCAGCTCGACACCGCCCCTGAACTCGACGATCAGCTTCAGGTCGTGATGGCGGGTTCGGAGCCGAAGAAGATCCCGGTCGGTTCGACCGGAGTGCGGGAAGTGATCGAGAAGTACCAACCGCTACTCGCGCTTCATGGCCATGTGCACGAGAGCGCCGGGGTCACGCGGATCGGCTCGACTCTCTGCGTCAATCCGGGTAGCGATTACCACACTGGTCGGATTTCCGGCTGCCTTCTGGCTCTGCGGGGAGACCGGGACGTCAAGCACCAGTTCATCAGCGGATAGCCTCGGAGCAAGTTGTCGAATCAGATAAGACCCGACCTGAGCACCGAAGCGGAACGCCTGCTCGGCGAGATGTCTGCGCGGGAGATCGAGATTCGTCTGCTCGGGGGGATCGGCATACGGCTGGCCCTCGGAGACCGGTACCACGAGGCGCTGACGCGGCCGCACGACGACATCGATCTGATCACAACGAAGTCGGATGGATCCGAGGTGGAGAGGGCGCTGGCCGACCTGGGCTGGGAGCCGAACAGGGAGTTCAACGCGATCAACGGAGCGCGACGCCTGCTGTTCTACGACCCCGCCACGGGCCACAAGGTCGACGGCTTTGTCGATCGCTTCGAGATGTGCCACAAGCTGCCGTTGACCGACCGTTTCGACCAATGCTCAGAAACGCTCTCACCCGCCGATCTGCTGCTGACCAAACTCCAGGTGATCGAACTCAACGCCAAGGATCGCGGCGACTGCTACGCCCTGCTGCTCGGGTTTCCCGTCGTTGAGGGAGCCGAGGACCGCACCATCGACGCCGGTTGGATCGCCGAACTCTGCTCATCGGATTGGGGACTCCACCACACGCTCGGACTCAACTTCCAGCGGCTGCGCGAGGGGGTGGAAGAGACCCCTCTGAGCTCGCAGGAGCAGAGCCAGATCATCGAATCGATCTCTCGGATAGAGGCCGCGATCGACACGGCCCCCAAGTCCCGCTCGTGGAAGATGCGCGACCGAATCGGCGAGCGCAAGCGCTGG
>JBBRVF010000366.1:0-2189 GCA_038247145.1 Solirubrobacterales bacterium
CGCTGTTCGGCCACGCTGGCGCCGCCCGGATCGGCGATCGGAAGCCACGGGTCGCCGGTCGTGAAGCCACCGGCGGCTGCCGCTTCCCAATGCATAGGATTTCGAAAGGCGTCGCGTCCCCATCGGTCGAGGGGAGGCGAGGCCTCGGGCCCGTCAGACATCCCGATTTCCTCGCCCTGGTAGACGAAGGCGGCACCCGGCAGGGTCAGTAACAACAGCGCCGCCGCCGCGACCGCTTGCTTGCCCCAGCGAGAAGCGGCCCGGGAGAAGTCGTGGTTGGAAGCGACCCAGGCGATGCCGCTCGTCTGGCTGAGTCGTTCGAGCACCTCGGCCAGTGCGGCGGCATCCCATTCGGCGTGAAGGAGGTCGAAGGAAAAGACGGCATCGAAGGCTTCGACATAGGGCCCGAGTTCGGAGCCCGGCAGATAGACCTCACCGAACATGGGCGCCTCCCCCGCCGCCTTCCGAAGGGCGCTCAGCGCGACCGTGATTTCGGGATCGTTGCGGGAATGGACAAGCTGAAGTCCGCTGGCCTCGGCCGGCAGCGGCAGCGGAAACGGCGGCCCGCCGACAGGGTCGTCGCTCAGGTCGATGTCTTTCATCAGGCGATCGGCGGCATCAACCCGGAAGCCGTCGATCCCCCGGCCCAGCCAGTGCCGGATCACCTCCCCGATCTGCTCGCGCACCTCGGGGTTTCGCCAGTTCAGGTCCGGTTGCTCGGCGAAGAAGGAGTGCAGGTACCACTTGCCGCTCGACTCATCCTTTGACCAGGCCGGGCCGCCGAAGGATGCGATCCAGTTGTTGGCCGGACCGTCGTCGGACCAGACGTAGTAGTCGGGGTGCTGCCGAAACCAGGGGTGTTCGATCGAGGTATGAGAAACGACCAGGTCGAGCAGGATGCGCATCCCCCTGCCGTGCGCGTCTTCGACCAGTTCGTCAAACTGCTGTTCGGTGCCGATCTCCGGCGCGATCGAGGTGTAGTCGCTGACGTCGTAGCCGAAGTCCGCGAGCGGCGAGCAGTAGATCGGGGCCAGCCAGATCGCATCGACTCCGAGCCATTCGAGGTAGTCCAGTCTCGATATGACCCCGGCCAGATCGCCGATTCCGTCGCCGTCGGTATCCTGAAAAGAGCGCGGGTAGATTTCGTAAACGAGCGCCGAGCGCCACCAGTCGGAAGAATCCATCGATCTCAATTTAAGTCCCGAAGCCCGGTCAGGATCGCCGCACCGACGATGCCGGCGTCGCCGAGCAGCTCGGCGGTGACCAGCTGTGCCCGGGTCTGGAGCAGCGGCAGGAACTCGTCTGAATTCCGGCTGATCGCTCCTCCGATCACGATCAGGTCCGGTGCGAGGATCCGCTCGACATGGGTCAGGTACCTCTGCAGGCGCTCGGCGTACTCCGGCCAGCTCAGATTCTGCTCGGTGCGAATCCGGGCGGCGCACTGCTCTTCTGCCACCTCCTGCTCACCGGCCAGGTAGATCCGACCGAGTTCGACATTCGGGACCAGTCGCCCGTCCCTGACTACACCACTGCCGATCCCCGTGCCGAGGGTCAGCAGCAGCACGGTGCCGTCGGCGTCCCTGGCCGCACCGAATACCTGCTCTGCGAGCGCCGCCACATCGGCGTCGTTGCCGACCGAGAACCTCCGCCCGGTCCGCTCATCCAGCTCGCCGGCGATGTCGAGGCCTTTCCACCCCGGCCATTCATGCGAAGTCGGATCGGTCAGCAGCACACCGTCATCAACGATCGCCGGAAAGCCGACCCCGACGGGACAGTCTTCCCCCAGTTCTGTCACCAGACGAGCGATCGCCACGAGAACAGGCTCCGGGCGGAAACGCTCGGGCGCTTCGACCCGAACGACATCTCCGACCATCTCGCCGGTAGAGCAGTCGACCAGGCAGCCCTTGATCGAAGACCCTCCGACGTCGATGCCGATTGCTCTGTCGGCGGCCGCCTGGTTCACCGCCGGCCTCGCGCTAGCGGTGACCCTTGAAGGCTATGACCTGCTGGATGCCGCTCGGCCGGTTGGTGTAGGCCATGTTGATCAGGCTGACCGGGCCGAACTTGATCTCCTCGGCTGTCGCACTGGAGCGCCACTGCGACGGATCGGCAGTTCCGTACTGGACGGTCAGTGCCTCACCCGACTCGGCGATCGCGTTCCAGATCGCCGTCTGACAGGCACTGAGGTC
>JBBRVF010000367.1:0-2187 GCA_038247145.1 Solirubrobacterales bacterium
AAAGATCGCGATCGTGACCACGCCGCAGCCCGCGGCCCAGTCGGTCGCCCGCCGCTCAGCCGAGATGGCCGACAAGGTCGACCTCGAAGTGATGGGCGTGATCGAGAACATGGCCGGCTTCACCACTCCGTCGGGCGAGACTTTCTCGATCTTCGGCGAGGGTGGCGGCAAGCTGCTGGCCGACGATCTCGGAGTGCCGCTGCTCGGCCAGATCCCGCTCTCGGAGGAGCTGCGTGAGCATGCCGACACTGGAAGGCCGCTGGTCATCGAGCAGCCCGAGTCGCCGGCCGCCGCCGCGATCATCGAGACCGCCAGGCGGATCGTCGCCTCGACCCCGCGCGAGCTGCCGATGCTTCAGGCGGAGGTACCGTCGGCACCCGAGCCGCCGAAGATGGGCGCCAACGCCCGCGAGCTGCCCGTCCTTCAGTAGGAGGACTGGGCCAGCAGCAGGACCGTGACCGACTCAGCCCGGGTTCTGGAAGTACTGCGCGTTCTTCTCGGTGAAGCTCGCCCATTCGGCCGGGAGCTGATCCTCGGCGAAGCAGGCATCCACCGGGCAGGCCTCGACGCAGGCGTCGCAGTCGATGCACTCGTCGGGGTCGATGAAGAGCATCTCGACCTTTTCGTAGTCCGGTTCGTCCGGGGTCGGGTGGATGCAGTCCACAGGGCAGACCTCGACACAGGAGTTGTCTTTGGTGCCGATACAGGGTTCTGCGATTACGTAACTCATTGAGGGGTCTCCTGGGCTTCTTTGACGAGAGAACCATCTTAGGGATTCGAGCCGCCTCCCGGTCAATACACTCACCCCGATGCCCTCGCTAAACCGCTTTCAGCCTTGATTCTGCTCACCGGTGCAACCGGATCTACCGGCTCCCGCCTGCTCGAGAGACTGCTCGAGGCGGGCGAGGACGTGCGCTGCCTGGTCCGCGAGCCGCGCCGGCTCGGCTCGCACCGGGTCGATGTCCAGATCACGATGGGCGACCTGCGCGAACTTGACGACCCCTACCTGCTGAGACAGGCGATGCGCGGCGTCGACACGGTTATCCACCTCGCCGCCTCGCTCCGCGACCAGCCGCCCTACCGGGTCGAGGAGCTGAACGGACTGGCCACCGTGAGGCTGGTTCAAGCGGCGCAGCGGGCCGGTGTGAAACGCTTCGTCTACTTCAGCGCACTGAACGCATCACCGGTCCAGCGCACGCGCTTTTTCCGGTCCAAGTGGGCCGGCGAAAAGGCGGTGAGGTCCTCTTCTCTGGAAACAATGATTTTCCGGCCGTCGGTCGTCTTCGACCATTCCGATCCGTGGGTGACCCTGATGAGGCGGTTTTCATTCCTCCCGGTGATGCCGGTCTCTGGCGACGGAAGCTCGGAGTACCAGCCGATCTGGGCCGACGACGCCGCAGCGGCGGTCATGGCCGCACTCGAGGCGGGCCGCGGCGGCAGCTGGGACCTGGCCGGCCCCGAAGAGTTGTCCTATTCCGAGATGTCAGCGCTGGTCGCCCGGCTGGCCGGCAGGCCCCGGCCACTCTGGCACGCGCCCCTGCCACTGGTCCATCTCGGCCTGAGCACGCTCTACCGCCTGTTCGGAGGGAAGGTATTCGCCACCTGGCAGGAGGCCGAGCTGATGACGGTTTCGATGAATTCCCCCAGGGGCAGCGCAGACGTCGAGTCTCTCGGGATCAGCCCCCGCCGCATGGCCGATATCCTCGGAGCCTGAAACCCGCCTCAGGTGTTTTCGTGCGCCGGTGTACACCAGGCTGACCGCAACGACGACCGTCCTGACCTGTTCCAGACCATGATGGCCACCACCAGTCCAGCCAGACTTATCGCCGTCCTCGTGCTTCTCACCCTGCCGGTCCTCGGCCTGTTGGCGTTTCCTGTCGCAAGTTCGAGCGCGAATGTTTACGGCCCCGAGAAGGGCAAGGTGTTCACCGGGGTCAGCGACAACGGAACCCTTGAAGGCTTCCTGAACTTCGCCGATTCGGTCGGCAAGCACCCGGCGGTCCTCCAGACCTTTCACCCCTGGGGAAACGGTCTCGACCTCGCCTACAGGCGCTGGCAGAATGCCGAAGTCAGGCCGATGCTCCACATCTCCACGGCCGACGACGAAACCAGAGAAGAGCTGATCACCCCGAAGCAGATCGCCCGGGGTGAAGGCGACACCTACCTGCTCGAGATCAATGAGTTCTT
>JBBRVF010000368.1:0-2184 GCA_038247145.1 Solirubrobacterales bacterium
CGGCCCGCGAGTTCATGCCGAAGGCCATTTCAGCCGAAGCAGCGATTGAACGCTTCGCGGTCGCCGGCGGCATGAGCCTCTATCTGGACGAACTCTGTCGCGGAAACTCCCTTCGCGAAAGAGTCACCAGCAGGGCCCTCGATTCCAGGGGGCCCCTGTTCAACGATCCGAGGGAGATCCTCGAGGAAGAACTGAGAAGACCGGGTGTCTACTACTCGCTGCTCGAAGAAATGTCGCGCGGCAGGCGTTCGATCGGAGACCTCGCGTCCGCTCTGGGCAGAAAGGCGACCAACCTGCAGGGCTACCTCGAGTCCCTGATCGGAATGCGATTGGTCCGCCGGCTTGTTCCGGTGACCGAAGGAACCGACAGCAGGCGGGGGAAGTTCGAACTCGCCGATGACTTCATGCGTTTCTGGTTCCGGTTCATATTTCCGTTCCAGGAGGACGTGAAGAGCGGGCTCCCGGCCTCGGACCTCTACCGGATCGAGGTCGAGCCGCAGTTGAGCGACCACGTCTCCCCCGTCTGGGAAAGGCTCTGCCGGGATTGGGAACTCGGCCAGGGCAGGGCATCCCGCGTCGGTACCTGGTGGGGCCCCGCGCTCAACCGGTACAGGCGAAGCGGCGAGAGGCAGTCGGAGGAAATCGACCTGGTCGGTCTCAGCGGATCCCGCGTGTCGGTGGTCGGGGAATGCAAGTGGACCTCGGGCAAGATGCGGGCCTCGGTGCTCGAGGACCTCGAGCGATTCAAGCTGCCTGCTCTCGACCAGTCAGGCACGCGTTTCGCCAGTGAAGGTCCTCGCATCGTTCTCTTCAGTCGGAGCGGTTTCGATCGTCGACTCGCTGAGAGGGCCACCGAGCGCGACGATCTCTCTCTGGTCGAGCCGGACGACCTGACTTGAACCAGTCAGCGGAACTGACTCTGCGAAACGGAACTTTCGCGGTGTCTGCGGGTTACGGATAGCATCGGAGAACCTTGATCAGCGCGGCGGTTGGTCGCCAACAAAGAAAGTTCTGGTGGGCGGGATGAGCGGGAGACTGAAACGGTTGCTGGCGGTAGTCGGGACTGGCGTCCTTGTGATGCTCGGCTTTTCCGGGGCGGCTTCGGCAGCCGGGCCGGTCAAGGCCGGCTCTACCTTCATCACCAGTTACCTCGATCTTCCGGCCGGGTCGATCGTCGGCGGCGACGGCGGCTACGGCTTAAGCAACGTCCAGCGTTCAGCGCTGAGCGCCGATGGCCGCTACGTCGCTCTTGTGGCGAGGGCAAATACGCTCTCGCCCGCGGCTCACCCCGATGTGGTCAACGTCTTCCGCAAGGACCAGAACACCGGCGCGATCGAGTTCGTAAGCCGGGCAAGCGGCGCCAACGGGGCCGCTCCGCAGAAGAGTTCTCACGAGCCGCGGATCAGCGCGGACGGCAACCTCGTCGCTTTCCTGACCGAGGCTGCCCTGGCTCCGACCGACGTCGACGAAGAATACGACGTCTATGTGCGCAACCTGACGACCAAGGAGACTACGCTCGCGACTCCGGACACGGCTTCGGGCATCTCGTACTACGACCTCTCGGGCAACGGTCAGTACATCGCCTTCGCCTCCGGGGACGTGCTTGCCGGCACCGATGTGAACAACACCCTCGACGTCTTCCGGCGAAACCTGAACACCGGGACGGTCGATCTGGTTTCGCGTGTGACGGCGTCCAACACCGCCGGCAATAACAGCTCTGGTGAGCCGTCGATCAGCGGCGATGGACGCTGGGTCGCCTACAGTTCGGAGGCAACCGACCTCTTCGCGGGCTTCTTGAGCCAGAACGGCGGCGGTTCCGACGTTTTCGCCCGGGATATGGACTCCCCGAGCAGCGCTTTGATCAGCGGGCGCTTCGACAGCTTCCTGATCGGCGGCAACGGCGAGAGTCGCGAACCGGCGATCGCCGGAACGCCCGCCGCAGGCGCCCAGGTCCGCGTCGCTTACAGCAGCAATGCGACCAATGTCGCGCCCGGCGCGGTGGATCCTGACTCCACCTCGAGCGTCTACCTGGAGAGCAACCTCTTCATCACCGGCTCCACCCTGATCAGCCGGGCCACGGGCGGCGAGAACGCCAACAGCCGGGCCCACACCCCGGCCATCAGCGACGACGCCAACCTCGTCTTCTTCTCCTCTGACGCGAGCAACCTCGGGGCCGGCGCCGAC
>JBBRVF010000369.1:0-2182 GCA_038247145.1 Solirubrobacterales bacterium
TACGAACGCGATGTTGAACGTATTCGAGCCGATCACGTTGCCGAGAGCCAGCCCTCCTTTTCCTTCTGCCGCGGCGTAGGCGGAGACGAGTCCGTCAGGCAGGCTGGTGCCGACACCGAGAAGTACTGCCCCGATAAACAGCGGACTGGCCCCGAGTAGTGTTGCAATCCGTGCCGCTCCGGTGATGAACTGCGAGGCTGCGAGCGAAAGCACCACCAGGGAAAGCACGGCCAGGCCGAGGTCTACGATCACCATTCGCGGAATCTAGCCTTCGAGCGAGTAGACCGCGCCGGTGGCGAGAAGGTTCGGGGCAAACCGCGGCAACCCCGTTTCGGCCTTGCCCCCAGGGCCGACGACGATCCTCCTCCCGATCGAGAGGCCGGACTCCTCGGCAAGGGCCTCGAAGTCGCGGATCGTGCAGAGGTGGATGTTCGGGGTGTTGTACCACTCGTACGGGAGGATCGGGGTGACCGGCATCCGACCCCTGAATGCCAGGCCGGCCCGCAGCCTCCACTGGCCGAAGTTCGGCAGGGAGACGATCTGTCGCGGCGCCACCCGCTTCATCTCGCGCAGAACGCGGTCCGGGTGGCGGACTGCCTGGAGCGTGAGGGAGAGCACCGCCCAGTCGAAGGCACCGGACTCGATCTCCGGCAGCTCCGCTTCCAGATCCCCCTGGGTGACCGGTACTCCGCGGGCGATGCATTCGTGAAAGCCGTCGGGATCGTTTTCGATTCCCAGTACCCGGCAGTCCATCTCCTGCATCAGCGTCTCCAGCAGGGCGCCGTCGCCGCAGCCGAGGTCAAGCACCCGGCTCCCGTGATCGATCATCGCCGCGACGATGTCGAGATCGGGCCTCATCGGGCTACGTCTCCGATGCCCCGCTGGGCCGCCAGCCGGTCGATGAATCCGGCCACGGTCTCGTGATAGTCGGGGATGGCGAAGAGGAAGGAGTCGTGACCATGGGTCGAGGCAATCTCCCGGAAGGTGACCGGCGCGCCGGCGAGGCGCAGCTCGGCAGCTATCTCCCACGAGAGAGAGGTCGCGAAACGCCAGTCCGAGTCGAAAGACAGGACGAGGTACGAGGTGTCCCCGGCGGTGATCTGTTTCTGGACCTTGACCGGATCCCGGAACGGGTCGAAGTAGTCCATCGCCCTCCCGAGGTAGAGGTAGGTGTTGGCGTCGAATCGCTCGACGAAGGACTGTCCCTGGTAGTGGAGGTAGCTCTCTACCTGGAAATCGACGTCGAAGCCGAAGCGGGGCAGCTCCGCGTCCTGGATCCGGCGACCGAACTTTTCCCTCATCGACTCCTCCGAGAGGTAGGTGATGTGACCGATCATCCGGGCCAGTCCCAGACCGCGGTCGGGCCGGTCGCCGCCGCCGTAGTAGTCGCCGCCGTTGAAGTCCGGATCGCGCATGATCGCCTCACGCGCAACCGCCGAGAAGGCGATGTTCTGAGCCGAGAGCCGAGCCGAGGCGGCGATCACCAGGGCGCCATCGATCTCCCCGGGGTGATCGATCGTCCACTGCAGTACCTGCATGCCGCCGAGCGAGCCACCGACCGCGGCCAGCAGCTTCTCGATCCCGAGTTCGGCCAGCAGTGCCCGGTGCACGGTGACCAGGTCGCGAACCTGGATCAGCGGGAATCGCAGTCCATAGGGATTTCCGGTCGCCGGATCGATCGATGACGGTCCGGTGGTGCCGCTGCAGCCGCCGAGGACGTTGGCGCTGATCACGAAAAGCCGGTCGGTGTCGAGCGGCCTGCCCGGGCCGATGATGTTGTCCCACCAGCCCGGGCGGTCCGGATCATCGCCTGCGTGGACGCCCGCGGCGTGGGCGTCGCCGGAGAGCGCGTGGCAAATGAAGACGCCGTTCGAGCGGTCGGCGTTCAGCTCGCCGTAGGTCTCGTAGGCGACCTCGACCCGCTCTATCCCGGCTCCGGACTCGAGCGTCAGCGGACGACCGTCGTCAAAGACGACCGTCCGCTGCATTTCTACGACGCTGACGCCCGAAGGCAAGCTGCCCTGCTATTTCGCCTTGGCCAGGGCCTGGTCGATGTCGGCCAGGATGTCGCCGATGTTCTCGATGCCGACCGACAGCCGGACCATGTCGTCGGTGACGCCGGCGCTGGCCAGCTCGCCGTCGTCGAGCTGCGAGTGGGTCGTGGTGGCCGGGTGGATCGCCA
>JBBRVF010000370.1:0-2177 GCA_038247145.1 Solirubrobacterales bacterium
GGCCGATCACGATCGCCGCGACCTTGTGGCGGCGCTGCAGCTCGAAGTCCTCGCGCTCCTGAATCGTGCGGGCGAGGATCATCGCTCTCAGCAGGGTGATGATGCCGACCATCAGCAAGGTGCCGCCAAGCACTGCGTAAACCAGCGAGTCGAGCCTGTCCTCGCCCAGTCGGTCCTGGAGTATCGAAACCAGCTGAACCCCGAAGATCGCGCCCGGAACGCTGCCGGCTGCCAGCCACCAGACCAGGCCCATGTTGACCGTCTTCATTTTCAGGTGGCGCCAGCCGCCGACCGTCTTGGTGATCGCCGCGTAGAGGATGTCGGTGCCGATCGCGGTGGTCGGCGAGACCCCGAAAAGCAGGATCAGCATCGGGGTCATCAGGGCTCCGCCGCCCATTCCCGTCATCCCGACGAGGATGCCGATACCGAGGCCGAAAAGCACTATTGCAATCGAGAATTCCATTCTACGTAGCGTGCCTGACCCTCCTGACACGAAAGGTCAGGAATGCGGCAACCCGCGCATGCTAGCCCGTACCGGGGGAAGTACCTAGAATCGAAATGGATGACAGCATCCTTGTCGGGCCGCGGTCTCGGACACTCATTCGCGGACGTGACCGCGCTCGACGGCTTCGACATCGAAGTCGGGGGCGGGCGGACGGTGGCGGTGGTCGGCCCCTCCGGATGCGGAAAGTCGACTTTGCTGGAGCTGATCTGCGGCCTGCAGGCGCCGGACCAGGGCTCGATCGAGGTCGGTGGCGACCTTGAGGCCGAGGGTCGGCTGGCCCGCTGCGCCTACATGCCGCAGAAGGACTGCCTGCTGCCCTGGTACAGCGCGATCGACAACGCTTCGCTGGCCCTGAGGAACAACGGCGCCTCGAGGACCGAGGCACGCCGGCAGGCCGCCGGCCTGTTCGCCCGGTTCGGACTGGAGGGCTTCGAGCGTAGCTTTCCCGAAGAGCTGTCCGGGGGCATGAGGCAGCGGGTCGCTTTCCTCAGGACCTTCCTCTCCGGCAAGGACGTGCTGCTGCTGGACGAGCCTTTCGCCTCGCTCGATGCGATAACCAGGGCCGAACTTCAGCAGTGGCTGCTGCCCTCCCTTGCCGACGGCAGCCGAACGACCGTCCTGGTCACCCACGACGTTGAGGAGGCGCTCTATCTGGCCGACTTCGTGCTGGTCGTTTCGGCACGCCCCGGCCGGGTGCTCGAAGGGGTCGAGTCGCCGAGGGAGCCCGGGGCGTCGAGGAGCGAACAGGTCACCTCGCCGCAGTTTACGGCGCTGCGCGAGCGCATCCTGAAACTCCTGACCGCACCGAAACCGGTCGGCACCGGATCCGGGCTGTGAACTCGACCGCCGGCAATGCAGGCCGCGGGCCCAACGGGACATCCACCTGGGCCCTGCCGATTCTGCTCGTTCTGATGCTGGTCGGCATCTGGCAGGTGGCAACCGCGACCGGCTTCCTGGCAGACCGACTCGGCCTCGAGGACTTCCTCGTACCGGCCCCGGCCGAGATCGCCCAGGTGCTTTGGCAGGACCGGAGCCTGATCGCAGAGAACGCCCGGGTTACCCTGGTCGAGGTGGTGATCGGCTTCCTGATCGCCGTGGCGCTGGGCCTCGCCACCGCAACCGCCCTCCATCTTTCGGACCTGCTCAGACGGGCCAGCTACCCGCTGGTGGTGGCCTCGCAGACGATCCCGATCATCGTGATCGCGCCGATCCTGGTGGTCTGGTTCGGCTACGGGATCGGGCCGAAGCTGGCGGTCATCGCCCTGATCTGCTTCTTCCCGATCACGGTCAATACCCTCGACGGCCTGCAGTCGGTCGATCGGGACCGGGTCAGAATGATGCGCACCCTCTATGCGAGCCGGGCACAGTTATTCAGCCGGGTCGAAGCACCTACCGCCCTGCCCTTTGCCTTCAGCGGCGCCAAGATCGCAGTCGCAGTTGCGGTCATCGGCGCCGTCTTCGGCGAATGGGCCGGAGCCGACCGTGGACTCGGCTACCTGATGCTCCAGGACAACGCCCAGCTGGAGACCGCCCGCATGTTTGCCTCCGTCTTCGTGCTCTCGGCGATCGCCATAGCCCTGTTCGCACTGGTCGCGCTGCTTGAACGGCGGCTGGTCAGATGGCGATAACCTGCGGTTTCCGCCCAAGCTTCCCGACCGGAGTCCGATGAAAA
>JBBRVF010000371.1:0-2155 GCA_038247145.1 Solirubrobacterales bacterium
GACTTCGCGGAGGGCGTGATCGAAGCCATCCAGCCGCGTCGCGCCGCCCTCACCCGCAAGTCCGGCGCCGAGCGCCAGCGCCAGACGCTCGTCGCGAATTTAGAGCTGGCCGTGATCGTCTTCTCGGCGGCGGATCCGCGCCCCGACCTCGCTCATCAGCCCGGTGTCGACCCAGGTGGTCAGTGCCATGCGCCCGCTCGGTTCCAGGACCCTGGCGATTTCGGCCGCGGTGTCGTCTTCGTTGGTTCCGAAGATCACTCCGAAGACGGAGGTGACGACCTTGAAGGAGTCGTCCTCGAAGGGCAGCGAGTGGAAGTCGCCTTCGACCCAGTCTGCCTCGACGCCGGCTTCGTCAGCCCGGCCGCGCGCGACCTCGAGCAGTCGGACGGCGGGGTCGATGCCGGTGACGATCGCCCCGCGCGAGGCGGCTTCCAGCGAGGCGTTGCCGGTGCCGCAGGCCAGGTCGAGCAGGGTCTTGCCGACGACCGGTTCGGCTGCGTCGATCGCCACCACCGAGGCAGGCGCGACCTGGGTGGCGGTCAGTTCGTATGAACCGATGCCCCAGTCGGCCATGTCAGGTGGTGGTATTGATCTCGACCAGCGCCTTCAGCACGACGTCGTCGTGCTTCTTCGGCTGAACCTTGGGGAAGACACGGGCGACTTTGCCATCGGGACCGATGATGAAGGTGGCGCGCTGGACGCCCATGTAGCTCTTGCCGTACATCGACTTCTCGACCCATGTGCCGTACTTCTCGGCCACCTTGTGGTCCTTGTCGGCCAGCAGGGTGAAGCCGAAGCCGTGCTCGTCGTCGAACTTCTTGATCGCCTTGACCTCGTCAGGAGAGACCCCGATCACCGTGGCGCCGGCGTTCTTGTACTCGTCCATGCGATCGCGAATTCCGCAGGCCTGCGTCGTGCACCCCGACGTATTGGCCTTCGGGTAGAAGTAGAGCACCACGGTCTTTCCGGAATAATCCGAAAGAGCCACGTTCTCGCCCTTCTGGTCCTTCAGTTTGAAATCGGGAGCCTTTTTGCCTGCTTCGAGCACGCCGGGGATCATATGCGGAATCGCACTTTCAGGTGATTGCGGTCGTTTCGATCAGGTCGGCGAGCGACGCCCCGCAACGGCCGTCGGGGTCCTTCTCGGGGTTGAAGCAGGTCAGGTTGAGTCCGATCAGGCCAGGAGACGAGGCGATCGGTGCGATCAGGCTGCGCAATTCGTCGAAAGTCAGGCCGCCGTCCATCAGGTAATCGGTGGCCGGAAACGCTTCCCGGTCGAGTACGTCGAGGTCGAGATGGAGCCAGAATCGGCGATCCTCGCGGCTCAGTTCCGCGGCGATCGAGCGGCCGACATCGGCCAGGTCGGCGCCGCGAAGCGCCTCCCGTTCGACGATCCTGCCGATGCCGAGACCCTCAGGCAGCGGTGAGATCAGGTCGAGCTCTTCTTCGTCGCGGGCTCCGATCAGAGCCATCCGCCCCGGTGCGACCACAGGAACAGGCGCGAGCGCTTCGATCAGCGAGTCGGGGGCCATGCCGAGTGCCGCAGCGACTGGCATGTCGGCAGCCTCTCCGGTCGGTGAAGTCCGGCCGGTGAACAGGTCGAGGTGGCCGTCGAAGTAGGCGAGGCCGATCTCTCCCAGGGAGTCCCGGGCTCCGGCCAGCGCCGCGGGGAGCAGCGAGCAGCAGCCACCGATGACCAGGGGCACCTCACCGGCCGCGGTCAGCGCGGCGACCCTTGAACGGACCTCGACGCTCATCCGGACGACGTCCTCCAGGTCGAGCCAGCCGGAGTCGGGGTCGCGCACTCCGCCGCGAAGCCTGACTTCCGTATCACCGGCGTCACGCAGGCCGGGGGAGAGGTGCTTCCTCAGCGCGGCCGGTCCGTGCTCGGTGCCACCGGCCTCGCCGACGCTGTCGATCGGCACCCCGAGCAGGGTGAACCGATCGGCGTCCATCAGTCCTCGCGGCCGGGTTCCTGGCCGGTTTCGCCTTCGTCAACCTCTTCGTCGCCCTGCTCCAGCGCGGTGGCCGAAACCGAACCGGCGTTTCCAGGGTGGTAGTGGGTCTGGAAGCGCTCCAGAAGCTCATCGCGCTGCTGCTCGTCGACGGCAGTCTCTTCGGCGATGCGAACCCACTCGGCGCCCTCGAAGGACTC
>JBBRVF010000372.1:0-2152 GCA_038247145.1 Solirubrobacterales bacterium
ACGATGTTCGGGTGGATCAGCTTGGCGACGGCCAGTGCTTCGCGCCGAAAGCGGGCAACGAAACGGTCGTCGTCGGAGAGGTGCTCGGCCAGCACCTTGACCGCAACCGTGCGTTCGAGGATCTGGTCGTGGGACCGGTAGACATTCGACATTCCTCCGGATCCGAGCCGGTCCATCAGCTCGTAGCGGCCGCCGAGTACGGTCGGATTGCTCACGGTCTCGCTCCCCCGGTTGAAGGTCCGACGCCGCCGGAGCCGGGCGGCGGGTTTGGTTCCGGCTGGGGCTCCGGGCTGGGCTCAGGCTGAGGTTCCGGGGTGGGCTCCGGTTGGTCCCCGCCGCCGGTGGTCCCGGTACCGCCTGTATCGCCGGTTGTTCCCGTGGGTCCGGACGTGCCTTCCTCCGGAGTCACGTTCGATTCCGGAACCGGCTCGGGGGTCACGGTTTCGACCGGATCGGTCTCGGCTTCGTCGCAGTTTTCCTGGACGGTTATCACGAGTTCGGTCGCGCCATCCACGAGGGTGCGTTTGAGGTCGGGGTCGACATCGCTGCCGAGGGCTTCCACGTCGGCTCGAACCCGGTCGGCCACACCCAGAGCATCAAAACACTTCCCGTCCCTGACCAGGGAGGGGACCTGGTCGAGATCGGCTTCGAGCTGCTCGGCGGTTTCGGGCGCAATCAGGTTGCTGCGGTCCTCGCCGCAGCCCGACAGCACCAGCAACGCGACTGTCGCGAGCACGCAAAGGGCTGATTTTCGGGCTTTGTGAGGCATCTCGGTCGAGTCTAGAGAAAGAATTCCGGGGGTCTGTGGGTCGATTTCGAATCAATGTCCCTGGTACAGGCGATCGGCAAGATGCGGCGGCAGGCCTGCTTCCCGGATCGCTTCGGCGGCCGTTTCTACCGGGTATTCGACCCGCTTGTAGACCACCTCGAACGTGTCGGTGTCCAGGTCCAGCCACGCCGCCCGGCTGTCACCGTCACGCGGCTGGCCGACGCTTCCCGGGTTGACCAGCCACTGTCCGGAGGCCAGCGAAACTCGAGTGTCCCCAGGTGCCAGCTCGGAGGTGATTCTCGAAAGCTCGTCGACGCGGGTGAAATAAAGCGCGATGTGGGAGTGCCCGATCATGCAGACGCGCTCCTCCTGGACGTTCAGACAGTCCTCGGCAAGGTCCACATCGACCACGTATTCCCAGATCGGATCACGTGGGGAGGCGTGGTAGAGGCCGAAGTCCCCGCGCTTGGCCTTTGCGTCCCGGCCGAGCCGGTGGAGGGTCTCGGTGGACTCTCCAGTCAGCTGTACGCGAGTCCAGAGGACCGCTTCGGCCGCGCTGGGGCTGAAAGCCGAGATGTCGATCTCACCCAGGGCGGCCAGGTCGTGATTGCCGACCAGCCAGATCGAACAGCGCTCGGCGAGAACTTCCAGGCATTCGTTTGGGCTGGCCCCGTAACCGACCGCGTCACCTAGGCACCAGATCTCGTCGATGTCAGTCCCTTCGATGTCTAGCAGGGTCGCCTGGAGGGCGGGAAGGTTCGCGTGGATGTCCGAGATTACGGCGACTTTCATTTCCTGTCGCGACCGTGGGAGGACGGAACGGGGCGTGGTGCCGGGCGCGGCCTTCTATCGTAGAGCCCCATGACTTTCAGAACGGCGCCGAGAGCGCGCCTGAACGGCTACGCCCCTCTGGCGCTCGCGATCGCGGCGGTGACCTTCGCTTTCCTGGTCGGCTGGGCGGTCGGCCCCGGCAGCCCGCCGATCGACTTCAAAAGGGCCGATCCGGCCCCGTACTTCCAGCAGGCGGGACCGAACGGGACCGACACCGCCGGACAGTACCGCAGCCGCTCTCGGACGATTTCTATCTTCGCAATCGTCTCCGAAATCGGCTTGCTGGTTTTCCTGGCGCTCTACCGGGGGCCACCGATGCGCCGTCTGCTGGGTCGGGCCTCCCGGCATCCCCTGCGCGGAGCCGCTGCGATCGGTGCGCTGCTGGCGTTGGCCCTCGCCCTGGCCGGCCTGCCCGCCGCACTGCTCTCCTTCGACCTCGGGCGCGACTACGGCCTGATCACCCAGGGCCTCGGCGGCTGGGTCGGCGACCGGCTGCTTTCGCTCGCCTTCTCTGTTGCGCTGTCCGCAGTTGCCGCACTGGTCGCCTTTGCC